>JACOUJ010000181.1 GCA_016177865.1 Candidatus Rokuibacteriota bacterium | reverse complement strand
ATGTGCTCCACCGCGCTGACGAGGACATGGCGACCGGAGTGGCGCCCGGCGACCCCAAGGATCGCCAAGTTATTCGCTTCCGTGGCCCCGGAGGTGAAGATCACCCCGGAAGGATCGCCCCCTAGCAGACGGGCCACTTGTGTTCGGGCCTCCTCAAGGGCCACGAAGGCCGCCTTCCCCTCAGCGTGTGCCGCGGAAGGATTCCCGGAAAGCCCGCGAAGCCACGGATCCATCGAGGCCAGCACGCGCGAATCCACGGGCGCCCATGCTTGGTGGTCGAGATAGATCCGTTCATCCCTTTGCCTTCCGAATCAAGAATCGGTAGATCCCGTCGTTCTTCTCAGCAAGGACCAGCTCGTTCCCGGTTCGCTGTGTCCAGCTCCGCATGTCCGGGTCAGAGCCGGGATCGTCCGCGACCATTTCCAGGATCTCGCCCACCACCATTCCCTTCATGGCATCCCGGGTTTTGACGATGGGCATGGGGCAAAAAAGGCCAATACAGTCAATACGTTTGGCCGCGACAAGGTCGGTCACGGGGGTCAGGCTATCCTATCTCTCCCCTCCTGTCAAGAAAGCCAGGTGGCGGCTAGTTAAATTTTTTCTTGAAGAACATATGAGAATGGGTAAAATCAGTATAAAATAGCTAACAATCGGATTTCAATGATATGGCGACACCACCTCAAGGGATCCCAGAGATTCTGACGGTCGAAGACGCGGCGGCGTATCTCAAGCTTCCCGTCTCTACGATCTATCGCTTGGCTGAGCGACGCCAGCTTCCGGCACACAAGGTCGGGCGGCAATGGCGCTTCTCACGGGCAGCCATTGATCAATGGCTCCAGGAACGCTCCTCAATGCCAGCCGCCACCATTCTCGTGGTGGACGATGAGGCCCCCATCCGCGAACTCTTGAGCCAGGCCCTGGGCAGCCAGAACCGGCGCATTCTCACGGCTCAAAATGGGCTGGAAGCCCTCGAGGTTCTGGAAGCGCACCGGGTGGATCTTATCCTGCTCGATCTCAAGATGCCCGAGCTCGATGGGGCGGAGACCTTCGGGAAGATCCGCGGCCGCGGCATCGACACGCCCGTCATCCTCATCACAGGCTTCCCCGAAAGCGACGTCATGAACCGCGCGCTCGAAAGCGGCCCCTTCACCGTCATCTCCAAGCCGGTCGACATCAACCAGCTCCGCAAGGTGGTGGAGCTGGCTCTCGGCCGGTAAGGTCCCAGCTCGTGCCCAGCATTCGCCCCCACGAAGCCACGCGTGTCCTCATTGTGGACGACGATCCCCAGGTGCGGTCGGTTCTCTCCGACGTGTTTCAGCTCACGGGGTACATTCCACGCGTGGCGGAGAATGGAAGGGAGGGGCTCGAGCGGTTCAAGGTGGAACGGTTCCCCCTCGTCCTGACAGACATCAAGATGCCGATCATGGATGGGATCGAGTTCTTCGCGAACGTCAGGGCTCTCGATTCAGACACAGCCGTCATCATCCTGACCGGCGTCGGGGAAATGAAGACCGCAATCGAGACCCTCAAGGCTGGGGCTTCCGATTTCATCATGAAGCCGGTCAATCTTGACGAGCTGGTCATTGCCGCCGAGCGGGCTTTGGAGCGGCGCCGCCTGATCTTGGAAAACCGGGATTATCAGCGACACCTCGAGCGACGGGTGGAGGAGAGCACCCGGCAGCTCTCACAGGCGTTTCAGGAGCTTCAAGAGACCTACCGGACCACCTTGGAGGCCCTCGGGTCAGCCCTGGACACTCGGGACATCGAGACCCAGGCCCATTCCCACCGGGTCTGGGGTTACGCCGTGTTGCTCACTCGCGATCTCGGAATCAAAGGGCAGGAGCTCACTAATATTGAGCATGGCGTCCTCCTTCACGACATCGGGAAGATCGGGATTCCGGACCGCATCCTTCTCAAGCCGGGCCCCCTCACCGAGGAAGAGTGGCGCGAGATGAAGCGTCACCCGGAGATCGGTCGACGGCTCCTTTCGAGAATCAAGTTTCTGGAAGGCGCGATCCCGACTGTCTACCACCACCACGAACGCTACGACGGGAGCGGGTACCCGGTGGGCCTCAAGGGGGAGGAAATCCCTCTGGGGGCGAGGATCTTCTCCGTCGTGGACGCGTTTGACGCGATGACGTTCGACCGCCCCTACTCAAAGGCCATCCCCCTCGACTCGGCCTTCACGGAGATCAAGCGCTGCATCGGGACCCACTTTGACCCCAAGGTGGCCGAGGCCTTCCTCGGCCTGCCGCCAAACCTGCTCGAGGAGATCCGAACCAAAAATCCCGACTGATCTGAAAAAAATGTTCCAAATGAAACCCGTTATCCACATTATCCACATCTATCCACATCACGCTTCGAGGATCTGAACGCTCGCAAACAAGTATCCATCGCACTCGCGCGAGCGCCCAATCAATTTCACCCACATTCTCACTGAAAAACTTTCTGGCGCCGAACGCGAAATCGCGTCAGCCAATCATTTGCCGAAGCCTCGAAGAGAAACATGAGATTGGCTGCGGTCATTTCGGTCCTTGACAGGATTTTGAATCTTCGATTAGGGTATGGGGCGTTACGTGTCGAATCATGAGTCCCACCCGCTCTCGACCTCAGCGCAGACGTCTCGCGAAGAGTGGATACATCGTTGAGTACTGTGGCACACCCCAGGCGGACGACTGGCGCGTCTTTCTTCTCCGGCCGGGACGACGCCCGACCCTGCTGCGTGATCGGATCTCGGAGCGCCAGGCTCTCCGGCTCATCGCAGGGTTGGAGGAACTGACACGCCGCGCCATCGGCGCCCGACTCAGCGGCGCCGCCTGATTTTCTTTATTGGGGGGGGTCCCAACCACTCCTCTCGCCCCCGCCGCGATGGTGACCGCCCTCCTGATTAAGGGGGCCCTCCTGTTCCAAAAGGGGGGTCATCGTGACGGACGTGCCCTATCATCTCGCGCGCTGGGGGTGAGTCGCTCGCGTGGGGAGCCTTACTCGGTGGCGCTGGCAACGTACCGTTGCGGGTCTTGATCGAACGTCTGCTGACATCGATGGCAGCAGAAGTAGAAGTTTTTCCCGAATCTCTCCGACCGGTATTTGGCTGACGCAATATTCACGGACATCCCGCAGACGGGGTCTCGGGCCTCGATCCCACCGATCTCCGCCGCCGCGGCCTCGGCGGGCTTCCATTCAACCTTACGGCTTCGCGATACCTGGATGATCTCGGCGAGGATGCTCACGGCAATCTCCTCGGGGGTGACGGCGCCGATGTCGAGCCCGGCGGGCGCCTTCACGCGGGAGAGCTGATCGGCAGGCAGGCCCCGCGCCCGTAAGGCCTCGAGGACCGCGCCCGCCCGTTTCTTACTCGCCACCAGGCTCACGTAGCCGGCTTCGCTTTGAAGCACCTGCTCGAGCGCCTCCTGATCAGCGGTCCCGTGACTGGCCACGACGACCAAGGTCCGTGAACTGACGGGAGGCTGAACGAGCCGCTCGACAGCGGTCTGAGAATGCACCACGGTCACGGCGAACTCCACGGCCTGGCCCAGCTTCGCCAGGGTTTCAACCACCGGGCCCTCTCCGATGAGGAGAAGCTGAGGCTTTGGCAACACGGGCTCGACGTAAATCTCCAGGGTGCCCCCGCTATGGCAGTTCATGGTATGTTCCAGCAGTCCTTCCTCTCTCCCGCGACTGGCACCGTGCTCGCCGACCAACGCGATGAAGCGCGGCTGACCATCATGGAGGGCCCTGAGCGCCTCTTTGACCACCACCGGCTCGGCGCAACTTCCGCCGATCCATCCCACGATCGTTCCATCCTTCCGGATGAGGGCCTTGGCACCCGGCTTCGCCGAGGTGGGCCGTTCGCACCGGACCACTGTGGCCAAGGCAAACGGCTCTTGTTGCTGCCACAGCTCATGGGCCAGCGAGAGCAGATCATCCGTCATAGTGGCACCGCGGCGTCACTTCTCCTCTTCGCCGCCCAGGAGGCGCCGGACCGCCCGCCCCATGGTCTCGCCCACAGCCTTGGCCCCGAGTGAGAGGGCGTCGAGGGGTTTGGCCTCGGACGGGGTGGGTTGATCCTCCGCCTGGTCTGAGCCCGCCAGCTTCTGCTGCATCGAGGCGGCGAACTGCTGGAAGATCTGGTTTGACACGCTCTCGATCATCCCCCGCCCCATCTGAGCCAAAAGCCCGCTGATCTTGACCTCGGAGACGACCGTCACGTCGGTCGCATCGCCGTTGGGCACGAGGCGACTCTGCATCCGCATCTCGGCCCCGCCCTTGCCCTTCACGTCCTGCCCCTGGCCCACCATCTCCGCTTCCCAGCGGTCGGGGTCCAGGCGCTCGAACCGGATCGTTCCCTTGTAGCCCGCCGTGACGGGCCCCACCTTCACGGTGATCGTCCCGAGATACGTGCGGTCGTCCACCTTCTCGGTGATTGCCGCCCCGGGCAAGCAGCTCGCCACCTGATAGGGGTCGGTGAGGAAGGCCCAGACCCTGTCAGGCGGCGCCTTCAGCGAAAACGTCTGCTCGATCTTCACCGGTCAGAACGTCAGTTTGTCCCCGGGGCTGATCGGGAAGACCTGGGTCGAGGTCTGGCCGAGGGCAGCCATGTACTCCTGCGGCGTCCCCCGGAGCACCGGGAAGGTGCCGTAGTGGACGGGGATCGCGTACTTGGGCTTGAGCATCTCCTTCGTCGCGTAGGCCGCGTCCTTCGGGTCCATGCCGAAGTGGCCGCCGATGGGGATCATGATCAGGTCAGGCTTGTAGTAGTCAGCGATCAGCTTCATGTCGCCGAAGAGGCCCGTGTCCCCCATGTGGTAGAGCTTGAAGCCGTTCTCGAGCTCCACGATGAACCCGACCGGCTCACCCGCGGTGGAGGTGGTGGTCTTCTTCGTGGCCGGGTCGATGACGGTGAGGTCCGAAAAGTGGTCGGCCGAGACCTGGGTGATGGTGATCTGGGGGCCGGCCGGCTGAACCTTGCCGCTCTTGGAGAAGCCCACACCCTGCGCCGGCGGAAACCAGCCGATCTCCACCATCATCCGGATGATAGTCTGGGACCCGAGGACCTTCGCTCCGCTCCGCTTGGCGAGGTCCGCCACGTCGCTCGACCCGTCGGTGCGACCGG
Source organism: Candidatus Rokuibacteriota bacterium (assembly GCA_016177865.1). Taxonomy (GTDB): domain Bacteria; phylum Methylomirabilota; class Methylomirabilia; order Rokubacteriales; family JACOUJ01; genus JACOUJ01. Next base: position 300 of record JACOUJ010000181.1, on the reverse strand, counting down.
CGCTGGCGCCGCCGATATGATCGCCGTGAGCGTGCGTCACGAGGATCACGTCCACCTTCCCCAGCGCGTCCAGGTTCTTGTACTGGGGCGGCGTTTTGGGATTGGTGGTGAGGAACGGATCGATGACGATCACTTTACCGGTCAGCGTGGTGAGCTTCGTCGTCGCCTGCCCGAGCCAGTGGACCTCGACTTTCGCGGTCTGGGCCCACGTGCGCTCGGTGGCGAGGGTGACGGTGAGCGCGCCGGCGAGCTTGAGGAAATTGCGTCGGTCCATGTCCTTGCCCTCCTCTCAGCTATTTT
>JACOUJ010000025.1 GCA_016177865.1 Candidatus Rokuibacteriota bacterium | reverse complement strand
GATCCGGTCCTATCGGGACCTTCCCCAGATCTGGTTCCAGATCCAGACAAAAGAACGAGATGAGGCCCGGCCGCGATCGGGAGTACTCAGAACCCGGGAGTTTCTGATGAAGGACTCCTACACCTTGGACCTGGACGAGGCGGGCCTCTCGAAGGGATACGATCTCCACAAAGAGGCCTATATTCGAATATTTAACCGGTGTGGCCTCAAGTTTTACGTTGTGGAGTCTGACCCGGGAATGATGGGGGGTGCCGGGGCTCACGAGTTCATGGCTCCCAGCCCCGCGGGCGAAGACGAAGTGAGTCGCTGCGACCGGTGCGGCTACGCCGCCAACATCGAGCTGGCCCGCTCGAAGCCTCTCAGAGTCGCCTTCCCCGGTTGGGGTTCAGTTGAAGAGATCCCCACCCCGAACGCCAAAACTATTGCAGAGGTCTCGGCCCTCCTAGGGATCGCTCCTGCGATCACGATCAAGAGCCTCCTGTACGTTGGATTGGATGGCGCCCCGTTCATGGTGCTGGTTCGGGGTGATCAGGAGGTCCATGAGAAAAAACTCCTTCGCCTCAACGGAGGGTTCCGCCCGGCCCACCCCGACGAGGTCAAGGCCACACTGGGCGCCGCCGTGGGTTCCATCGGTCCGGTTGGCGCCACGGTTCGAATCCTCGCCGACGAGATCCTCCGCGACGGGGTCTATGTCTGCGGGGCGAATCGGGATGGGTTCCATTTACGGGGGGTCCGCCCGGGCAAGGATTTCACAATCGCCACCTATGCCGATCTCCACATCGCGCGAGCCGGGGATGCCTGCCCGCAGTGCGACGCTCCCCTTCAGGTGGAGCCGGTCATCGAGGTCGGGAATATCTTCAAGCTCGGGACGAAGTATTCGGTTCCCTTGAGGGCGGTCTATCTCGACGCGGAGGGGAAAGAGCGCCCGATCGTCATGGGATCCTACGGCGTCGGCCCGGCCCGGATTATTGCCGCGGCGATCGAGCAGAATCATGATCCCAATGGGATCATCTGGCCGTGGGCCATTGCTCCTGCCGAGGTCCATCTTCTTCCCGTCAATGTCAACGACGAGGGACAGATGCGAGCGGCCGAGAACCTCGAGCGCGAGCTGGGCGATGCCGGCTTCGAAGTACTCCTCGACGACCGGGACGAACGGCCGGGGGTCAAATTCAAGGACGCCGACCTCATTGGCCTGCCGATCCGGGTTACCGTGGGGGCCCTTTTGGCGAAGGAGGGGATGGTCGAGGTCCGGCTGAGGAACGAAGGGAAGGACATGAAAGTCTTGCCGAGGGACGTGGTCGGAAAGGTGAGGGCGTTGGCTGAACCCCTCCCCTGATTGAGCGGGAGCGCCCCCATTTTTGGTCCTTGCCAGGGGGCAAAGATATGGTAGGATAGCGAAAAAGTGGGCGCTGCCCACTTTTTTGTTGCCTTGGAGGGAAGAGGTGGCAGGGGGAGCGCCGGGGGACCTCCTTCAAGCGATCGAAGCCATCGCGGCCCCGATCCTTGAGGCCCAGGGCCTTCTGCTGGTGGACCTGGAGTTGCGGCAGCACGGGCGCCGTGGGCTACTCCGGTTCTTCATTGACAAACCAGGGGGCGTCGGCATTGACGACTGCCAGCGCTTCAGTGAAGAGGTGGGGGATCACCTGGACGTGGCCAATTTGGTTCCGGGTGGGTACGACCTGGAGGTTTCCTCGCCGGGACTGGACCGTGAGCTCCGGAAAGAACGGGAGTTCCGGTGGGCCACGGGTCGTCTTGTTCGCTGCTGGACGGTGAGTCCGGTGGAGGGGAAGAGTGAAGTGCTTGGGAGGCTTGAGGGGGTCGAATCCGACAGCCTCGTCCTCGACGCGGCGGGGAAGCGATGGAGCATTCCGCGCGCCCTGGTTGCCAAGGTTCGACTGCAGGCGGAGTTTCCGCGATGAACCGGGAGTTGCTCTACGTGATCGAGCAGATCGGTCGGGAGAAGGGGATCGAGAAGGAGGTCCTCTTCGAGGCGGTGGAGTCTGCCCTGCTGTCGGCTTCCAAGAAGAGCATGGGGGCGGCGGACAACGTGACCATGCACCTGGACCGCCAGACCGGAGAGCTCAAGATCCTCTGTCGAAAGAAGGTAGTGAACAAGGTTACCGATCCCCAAATCGAGATTGGATTGGATGAGGCCCGCGCCCTCGTCGCCGACGCCAAGATCAATGACGAGGTAGACGTTCTCCTCGCGCCGCGAGACTTCGGCCGGATCGCGGCCCAGACCGCTAAGCAGGTCATCCTCCAGCGGGTGCGGGAGGCGGAGCGGGAAGGGATCTTCGCCGAGTTCAGCGGCAAGGAAGGGCACATTGTCCGGGGGGTCGTGCAACGCATCGAGAAGCGAACTCTGATCGTTGATGTCGGGAAGACCGAGGCGATCCTCCCCGAGCGTGAGCAGATTCCTGGCGAGCGCTTTAGCCCAGGGGATCGGATCCGGGCCTATGTGTTGGAGGTAAGGAAAAACCCGAAAGGACCCCAGATTACCCTGTCGCGCACCCATCCGGGGTTTCTGGTACGCCTCTTCGAGGCGGAGGTTCCCGAGGTCGCCGAAGGGATCGTCCAGGTTAAGGCGGCCGCGCGAGAGCCAGGCGAGCGAGCCAAGATCGCCGTCATCTCCACGAAACGCGATGTAGATCCTATAGGAGCGTGCGTGGGGCTCAGGGGAACGCGGATCCAGGTGATCGGGCGCGAGCTCCGTGGTGAGAAGATTGACATCATCGAGTGGGCTGAAGATTCCCTGGTCTTTGTCTCCCGGGCCCTCTCGCCAGCCAAGGCCTCCTCAGTCGCCTGGCACGGTGAGGGAGATGAGCGATCGGTCCTGGTGGTGGTGCCGGAGAACCAGCTCTCCCTGTCGATCGGCAAGAAGGGGCAGAACGCGAGATTGGCCGCCAAGCTCACCGGGCTCCGGATCGACATCAAGAGCGAAACCGAACTGGAGGCGGAACGACGGGCGGAGGAGGAGGAACGAGAGAAGGGGCTTCAACAACTCCTTGAACTTCCCGGCGTCGGGACTCAGTTGGCGGAGAGCCTCTACGAGCACGGCTTCTTCTCCCCTAAGCGAATCTCCCGGGCGGACGTTGAGAAGCTCAGGGAGGTGCGGGGGGTTGGTGAGAAAAAAGCCGAAAGGCTTCTCGAGGCGGCCCGGGAGTGGCTGGCGGGCCAGGTTCAGGCGTCTCTTCCAGTGGCCGAGGGGGGCGATAGTGCCCAGTGAGTCGGGGCATCCCGCTCCGCACCTGTGTCGGCTGTCGAGCTGTGAACGAGCGCGGCCATCTCTTGAGGCTTGTTCGCCAGCCAGACGGGACCGTCCAGGCGGACCCTCAGGGACGACTCCCCGGGCGTGGGGCGTATATCTGTTGGAGCGAGGGCTGCCTCGATGTGGCGCTCAAGCGCGGCCGCTTCGCTCACGCCTTCCGAGGGGTGGCGCGTCTTCCCCCGGAAGGGATTCTCAGGGTGCGTCGCTTAATCTCTTCGCACAAAGCTGGCGGTCACCCTTGAGCGAAGACAATGCGCGTTGATGAGCTGGCCCAAGATCTAGGGCTCAGTCACCCCGACCTGCTGGCCCTCCTGGTCCGGGTCGGAACCCCTGCCCAGGACGACCACAGCGAGCTGTCGGATGAGGCCATCAAACGCGCGCGGTTCTTTGTGAAGAAGCTCGCCGCCGAAGCCGAGGCCGCCAGACTCAAGGCCGAGGCAAAGACATTCAAGGCCGCTCAGGCCAAGGCCCTGCGGGGCCAGCGAGCCAAGGAGGCCCGTGCCCAGGCCAAGGCGGCCGAGGAGGCGGGGGAGACCAAGGCGCCGGCAAAAGAAAGGAAGGGTGCTTCAAAGAAGAAGGCTCTCGAGCCCGTCGTGGCGGTTGCGGAGAAGGAAAAGAAGGCTCCTGCCACCAGAAAGGCGCGGACAGGAGAGCCGGCGGTGGCCAAGAAGGCCACACCAACCGTCGTCGCGTCGGCGCCCGCGGCTGCGCCTTCAATTCCTCCCGAGGGGCCCCCTGGCCCCAAGCCTGCCGTCACTCCCAGCGCCCCACCGCCGCCTCCGGTTGTGAGGGTCCCTGCTTCTCCGGTCGAGAGGCCCGCGGAAAGACCAGCGGAAACGAAGATTGAGCGGGCGCCTGAAAGGGTGGCTGCCAAGGCTCCAGAGAAGGTAGCGACGAGGCCTCCGGAACGAGTTCCGCCAAAACCACCACAAAAAGTCGCCGCCGCGGCCGCGCCTGCAATCACGGAGAGGCCGAAGAAGGTGGTCCCGCTCCGCCCTACGCCCCCGGTCGTCAAAGAGGCGCCTGCGGCCGCGATCACGGCGCCTCCGGCCAAACCGGTGAAAGAGGTCCCCGCAGCCGCTCCGCCAGTGATCTCCCGGCCCGTCCCCCCGCCGCCCCCACCGGTGGAAATGGCGCCCCCTCTGCCCCCTGCGCCTCTCGCCGAGGTGCCCCCGCCTCCGCCCGCCAAGCGGGAGCTTCTCCGACTTCCCGAGTCAGTCACGGTGGCCGAGCTGGCTGAAAAGATGAGGCGGAAAGCGGGCGAAGTGATTAGGGTCCTCGTCTAGTTGGGAGTGATGGCGACGATCAACGCCCTCTTGGATCCGGGGGTGGTCAAGAAAGTCGCGGACGGTTTCAATTTCGACGTGGAGTTCCGCACGCAGGCTGTCGAGCTGGTCGAGGAGGAGATCGACCCGAGCCGACTCCGCCCGCGGCCGCCGGTGGTCACGGTGATGGGCCATGTGGATCACGGGAAGACCTCCCTCCTGGACGCGATCCGCCGCACCAAGGTGGCCGAGAGGGAACACGGTGGCATCACCCAACACATCGGGGCCTACCAGGTGGAGACCTCGCACGGGAAGGTCACCTTCCTCGACACGCCGGGGCACGAAGCCTTCACTGCCATGCGAGCCCGAGGCGCGCAGGTGACGGACATCGTCATTCTGGTAGTGGCTGCGGACGACGGTGTGATGCCCCAGACCACGGAAGCGATCAACCACGCGAAGGCCGCGAACGTCCCCATCCTGGTAGCCGTCAACAAGATGGATAAACCGGGGGCCGATCCCGAGCGGGTCAAGCGGGAGCTCACGAACCTTGAGTTGGTCCCCGAGGAATGGGGTGGCCGGACCATCTTTGTGGAGACCTCCGCCAAGCGTGGGACCGGGGTCGAAAGTCTCGTGGAGATGACCGCGCTCCAAGCGGAGATCATGGAACTCAAGGCCGACCCGACTCGCGCGGCCCGTGGGGTCATCGTTGAGGCCAGATTGGAACGAGGTCGTGGTCCGGTGGCGACCGCGCTGATTCAGCAAGGGACACTACAAGAAGGGGATCCGGTCGTGGCTGGGCTTCACTTTGGTCGGGTTCGAGCGATGTTCGACGCGGAGCGGCGCAGGGTGAAGGAGGCCGGACCCGCGATGCCGGTGGAGATCCTGGGACTCTCTGGTGTCCCTCAAGCGGGAGACACGTTGGCGGCCACGGGCGAGGAGCGAAGGGCCCGGCAGATTGCGCTCGTGCGCCAAGCCGAAGAACGGCGGAAGATCCAGCCCACGGCCCGCGTCACCCTCGAAGACCTCCACAAGCAGGTCAAGGCCGGCGAGGTCAAAGAGCTCAGGCTGATTGTCAAGGCGGATGTCCAGGGCTCCGTCGAGGCCCTCGTTGAGTCGCTCGAGCGGCTCTCCACCGAGGAGGTCAAGCTCAAGGTGATCCATGGCTCCGTGGGGACGATCACAGAGACCGACGTCATGCTCGCCTCGGCCTCGAACGCCATCGTCCTTGGCTTCAACGTGCGCGCCGAACCGAAGGCCGCGAGCCAGGCCCAGGCCGAGGGTGTGGACATCCGCAACTACACTGTCATCTACGAGGCGATCAATGATCTCAAGGCGGCGATGGAGGGGATGCTCTCCCCTGAGATCAGGGAGATCACTTTGGGCCGGGCTCAGGTCAAGGCGCTGTTCCCCATCTCGAAGGTGGGGACTGTGACAGGCTGCCAAGTCATTGAGGGGAAGGTGACCCGCACCGCACGGGTGCGTCTCCGTCGGGACGGACAGGTTCTCGCCGAGGGGACCATCGCATCCCTGAAGCGATTCAAGGATGATGCCCGTGAGGTTCTCCAGGGGTTCGAGTGCGGTGTGGGCCTCGAGGGGATCACGGATATCCAGATCGGTGATACCCTGGAATTCTTTACCACCGAGGAAGTGGCGCGCACCCTCTCCTAAAGCGAAGCCACCGCGCGCATCGATGAACCCAGGTGGGGGGGTGCAGGGGGAGGAGTGGTTGGGACTCCCCCCCTGGTGAATATGTCAGCTATCCGGGTGGCGCTGGGAACCGTCGAGCTTCACCTCCCGGGAGTCAGCTCCCTGAAAGAAAAACGCCATGTCTTGAAGGGAATCAAGGAAAGGGTGAAGAACCGCTTCAACGTTTCCATCGCGGAGGTCGACCTGAACGACACGTGGCAGCGCGCCACGCTCGGGATTGCCTGTGTCTCGAATGATTCCCGCCACGCCGACGAGCAAGTGGCGAAAGCGGTCAACCTTATCGAGGAGCTGCTCGACGGCTCCATTATTGATTATCGAGTCGAGGTGCTATAACCATGCAGGGGAAGCGACTGGATCGCGTGAACCAGCTCCTTAAGGAGGAAATCGCAGAGATTATCGGCCGGGAGCTGAAGGATCCGCGGATCGGCTTCGTGACGGTGACCGAGGTGGAGACCTCGAAGGACCTCCGCCATGCGAAGGTGTTTGTCTCGATTTTGGGATCCGACTCCGACTGGGCCCAAGCCCTGGCTGCCCTCGAGAAAGCGGCGGGCTTTATTCGCGGCGAATTGATTCGTCGTTTGAGACTCCGTGTCGTCCCCTATGTGGCCTTCCGTCCAGACCGCTCCATGGCGCATGCTGCCCACATCACGGAGATCCTCGAGACTCTGAAAGGGTCGGCGTCGCCCGGGGATTAGCTTCATGGATGGTCCTCAAACTCTCGCGCCAATTTTCGCCCGGAAGGGAAGCTATCTTTTCCTTGCGCACCTCCACCCGGATGGGGATGTCCTAGGCTCGATGTTGGGGCTCGGGCTGGCGCTCATGGGGCAGGGGCGGCGCGTGACCCTGGCGGGCCCCCACCCGGTCCCGGAGCCCTATCGCTTTCTACCCGGGGCCCAATGGATTCAGCAATGGAAGGATGCTTCCGGGAGTTACGATGTCACGGTCCTCCTGGACTGCCCGGATCCGGCCCGAACCGGGGGACTCTTGGAATCGGTCCGAGAGCGCGGGACCACAGTGGTGAACATCGATCACCACCAGGACAACCGTCGCTTTGGCGACCTGAACTGGGTGGATCTGAGCGCGTCGGCCACAGGCGAGATGGTCTACGACCTCCTTCAGTACTTCGGATGGTCCCTCACCCCGGAGATCGCGACCACCCTTTACACGGCCCTTGTGACGGACACCGGCTCCTTCCGCTACTCCAACGCGAGTCCCAAGGCCTTTCGGATCGCTGCTCACTTGGTGGCGGAGGGGGCGGCCCCAGCGCGGGTCGCGGGGGAACTCTACGAGGGGCGGAGCCGCGAGGATCTTCGCCTCCTTGGCCAACTCCTCCAACGGATCGAGACGAGTGCCGACGGGCGGGTGGCGTGGCTCGTCCTCCCCTCCGAGCTGGCCGGAAATCAGGACTTGATCGAGGCGGAAGACTTCATTGCCTACCCGCGCTCCATCCGGAGTGTGAAGGTGGCCCTCCTCTTCCGCGAACTGCAGCCCGGACAGGTAAAGGTTAGCCTTCGCGGCAAGGGCGAAGTGAACGTGGCCAAGATTGCTGCCCGCTTCGGCGGAGGTGGTCACCCGAACGCTGCGGGGTGTACCGTGGCCCTTCCCATGGACGCCGCCAAAGCCGCCCTGCTCGACGCCGTCGCGCTTGCCCTTCCCCCAACGGCCTGAGATGGACCGGAGCGGGCTCCTGCTGGTCGAGAAAGGACAAGGGGTGACCTCCTTCCAGGTCGTGGCCCACCTGCGCCGACTCCTTGGCGTCCACAAGATCGGCCATGGCGGGACGTTGGACCCTCACGCGAGCGGTCTCCTCCCGATCCTCGTGGGGGAGGGGACCAAGCTGACCCAATTCCTCACCGAGCAGGATAAGGAATACGAGGTCACGCTTCTTTTCGGTGTGAAAACAGATACGCTCGATGTGACCGGGAGAGTCTTGGAAGAACGGCCCGTTCCAGATCTCACGGAGGGGGCGATCCAGGGGTTGCTTGAGCGCTCTCTGGGTGAAATCGCCCAAGTCCCCCCGATGTTCTCGGCGCTCCATCACCAGGGGCGGCGACTCCACGAGTTGGCCCGTTCGGGGGTGACCGTAGAGCGGCCGCCTCGGACCGTCCGCATCCACACCATTGAACTCATCAAGCTGGCCCTCCCCCGATTGAGCCTCAGGATCGCTTGCGGCAAGGGGACGTACATTCGTTCCCTCTGCGCGGATCTGGGCGAGGTGATGGGCTGCGGCGCCACGGTGGAGACTCTGATTCGAACTCGAGTTGGCCGCTTCGCCTTAGCGGAGGCCGTGCCATGGCGCGAGTTGGGTGAACTCCTGGATCCGACGCCGCTCTGGGATCGGCTGCTTCCCCCGGAGGGTGCCCTCGCGCATCTGGCTGCCGTCGTTCTGTCCGAAGGGACCGTGGCGCCCTTCTGCCATGGTCAGGCCGTCCCTTCCGACGGGGTGAATTCTGACCAACTCTATCGGGTCATGGGGCATGGTATCTTTCTCGGGGTCGGCGCGGGAACAGAAAAATCCACGCTTCGCCCCATTCGACTCTTCCATGCGAGTGCTGACAAGTCTCGACGTCATCCCGGCGAACGGGCCTGAGCAGGTCGTGGCCCTGGGCGGTTTCGATGGCGTCCACCGTGGGCACCAGGTAATTCTAAAAATGGCCGTCTCGCGGGCTCGCGCCGTGGAACTCCCGAGCCTTGCCGTCAGCTTCGATCCCCTTCCGATTGAGGTGCTGCGCCCCGCCGAGGCGCCACCCCCGATCACCTCCATCGAGGAGCGGCTCGGCCTCATCGCCCCACTTGGCGTAGATGCCACGCTGGTCCTGCCCTTCACCGCGGAGTTTTCCCAGATCGAGCCTGAGGTCTTTGTCTCCGACATCCTGAAGGGAAGGCTCCACGCCCGGGAGGTTGTCCTCGGATTCAATCACACCTTCGGCCGCCGTGCGAGAGGGAACGCCCAATTCCTGGAGCGGATTGGGCCCGAACACGGCATGACGGTCCACGTCATTCCTCCCTTGACCGTAGACGGTATCGTGGTTTCGTCGTCCGCGATTCGCGAGCTACTCCGGGCGGGCGATGTTCGAAAGGCGAGGGCGCTGCTCGGTCACCCCTACCAGATTCGCGGCGTGGTCCAGAGAGGGGCCGGTCGAGGGGCGCAACTCGGTTTTCCGACCGCAAACCTCAAACCTGACCGGGATCTCATTCTCGCCCCCGGGGTATACGCGGCCTGGGCCCATGTCGATGACACGGTAGTCGGGGCGGTGGTTAACGTCGGGGTTCGTCCCACTTTTGGGGAGAGCGAGCTGTGGGTGGAGGCTTACCTCCTGGAGTGGACCGGAGACCTCTATGACCGGTCATTGGGCCTCATGTTTCTCGAACGGATCCGCCCCGAACAGAAGTTCTCGGGGGTTGACACGCTTCGCGCCCAGATCGCCAGAGACGTCAGCGAGTCCAGGAGCATTTTGGCCGAGCACCGCTCGTAACTTCAGTCAGCGCCCCCACCTGTCCGCGAATAGTATCTATTTTGTTGCTGGGGTCTGGGCCTCGTGGTACGATGAGACCGCAAAATGAACCGCTCCCAACAATGCGTGGTGGCATTGGGTGCGGCGATTGGGTCGGACCCAGCGAAAGGATAACTATGGCCGTAACCGTGGAGCGCAAACAGGCGATCGTCCAAGCGTTTCAGAGGCACGAAGGGGACACCGGATCACCGGAGGTGCAGATCGCGCTCCTGACCGAGCGCATTAACGACCTCACAGAACATTTCAAGATTCATACCAAGGATCACCACTCCCGCCGCGGACTCCTCAAGATGATTGGCAGGCGGCGGAGCCTTTTGGAGTACCTCAAACAGAAAGATTCCGAGCGCTATCGCGCCCTCATTGCACGTTTGGGTATCCGGAGATAGGATCGGGATGTTCGGTGCTCACAGCTCGCTTGGGGGCCCCTGCCGGGCCGGGCAGGGGCTTCTCTTTTCTCATAGAGCCCCGGCGGCTGGGCCGCCCCAAGGCGGCAGGTAGTTAGGCAGGCAGGCAGGTAGGTAGGAAGGAAGG
>JACOUJ010000125.1 GCA_016177865.1 Candidatus Rokuibacteriota bacterium | reverse complement strand
GAGCCCCTTGGCCTTGTGGAGGGTGAGGACGTGGACCGCGGGGGTATCGAGGTCTGCCTCACTGACGGCCGGGTCGTCGCCGGCATCAATCAGGGCGTCGAGGTGGTTGACGAACTCGCGGACGTTATCGTACTTGAGCGAGCGGCCGACGTCCCGGATCCGTTGAAAGAACTTCGCGACGTTCTGGACTTCGGTCTCCTCCGGGATTGAGGCGGCTTTGGACATCCGAGCGAGCCACCCGGAGTCGGCGAGGAACTGATAGAGCAGCTCGCCCGTGGGCATCTCGCGGGACAGCTCCATATAACGCGTCAGGTCTCTGATGAGGCGGACGACGGCGCCATGCCCCTCCTCGCCGAGCCCCTCGGCCAACTCAGGAAGCTCGCGGGCCGATCGCAGCACGTCGAAGAGCCAGCGATTCTTCCTGTCCGCATACGTCGCCGAGCGCGTGAGATCCACGATCGGAACCTGGTAGAGGTCGGACGAGGCCAGGAAATGGAGGCTGATCGAGTCGTCCGGGTGAGCGACGGCGCGGAGGAAGGCGATGAGGAGGCGCACCTCCGGCCGGCCGTAGAGCCCCTGATTCCCCGAAAAGGTCCACGGGATCCCGCGTATGTTGAACGCCTGAAGGAACGGGATAGCGTCGGCATTGGCGCGCACCAGAACCGCGAAGTCCTTGTAGGAGCGCTTCCCCGTCTCCGCCCGGTCTTGAATGATCGAGGCCACCGCGTCTGCCTCCGAGGTCACAGTGTCGAAGGGGAGGTGCTTGGGCGACTCCCCCCCGTCCTTCATGGCGCTGAGCCGCTTGCTGATTCCGTATTTGACCTCGAGGCGGTCTGGGTTGTTATTGACGATGAGCTGATAGGCGGCATCGAGGATTGGCTGTGGGGAGCGGTAGTTCTCGGTGAGGACGATCTCGCGGGCCTCGGCGTAGACCGCCTTGAAGCCAAGGACGTTCGAGATGGCCGCGCCGCGCCACTTGTAGATGGACTGGTCGTCGTCCGCGACGACAGCCAGATTTTTGTGACGGGCGGCCAGGAGCTTTACCATCTCGAACTGGGCGTAGTTGGTGTCCTGGAACTCGTCAACGAGGATGTACTTGAAGCGTTTCTGGTAGTGGGCGAGGACATAGGGGCGCGAGCGAAAGAGCCCCAGCGCGTACATGATCTGGTCGCCGAAATCCACGGCCCCATCTTGAGCCAGGAGCTCGCGGTATTTCTGGTAGGTCCGCGCCAGCTCCCTCTGTTGGGCCGCCCGGTCGCGAAGCTCGTCGTCGGCCGGGTGGGCGGCGGCCTCGGCCATGAGCCGCTCGGCGTAGGCCAGGTATTCTTCGGGCGAAACGTCCTCATCTTTGGCGCGGGAGATGAGCGAGATGATGGCCTGGAGATGCCGCGTAGGATCCCCGAGCGGCCGGTAGTGCTCGAGTGGAAAGTCGAAGAGGCGCTCCCGGAAGAAGATCACCTGCTCCGCGCGATTGAGGACGCGGAAGTCGGGCGTCAACCCGATCTCCAAAGCGTTCTCCCGGAGCAGTCGGTCGCCGAAAGCGTGGAAAGTCGAGATCCACACATCGGCATAGCCGTACGGAACGAGCTGATCCACCCGCTCTTCCATCTCGGCCGCAGCCTTGTCGGTAAAGGTCAGCGCGAGGATCTCTTCGGGCCGGCAGCGCTTCCGGGTGATCAGGTAGGCGATCCGGCGGGTGATGACCGTGGTCTTTCCGGTCCCCGCGCCCGCGACGATCAAGAGCGGCCCGGCGTCATGGGCCACGGCATCGGCTTGCGATGGGTTCAGTCGATCCAGGATCCGCTCTACGGTGGGATCTTTCTCGCGGGCCGCTCCCCCCCGAACTTCGGCCGCCATTCTCCCTACTATACTGGTCTCGTTCACGATCAGCAAGAGATCAAGCCAGGGTCGCGTGTTATACTCCGCGTCAACGATGCGACGGTGGTTGCGCGGGGCGCTCGTGTGGGGTGGCGGAGGCCTGCTCACCCTGGCAGGAGCCGCGGGATTGCTCCTCTGGAGCTTTCTCCCCGTCACCTCGGGCGAACTCGGGATGGCGGGACTCTCGGCGCCGGTCGAGATCCTGCGCGATCGTTACGGCGTCCCGCACCTCTACGCTGAGCGCCTGGCCGATCTGGCCTTCGCTCAAGGGTTTGTCGCCGCCCAGGATCGTCTCTGGCAGATGGACCTCTTCCGCCGAGCGGCGGCAGGGCGCTTGGCCGAAGTCCTGGGCGCGGAACTCCTTCCGACCGACCGCCTCTTCCGAACGCTCGGATTCGAGCGGGCCGCCCGACAGATGCTCCCGACCCTATCGGAGGAATCCCGGGCCGTGTTGGAAGCCTATGCCCGCGGGGTCAACGCGGCGATCGAGACGATTCAGCGGCCCCATGAATTCTGGCTTCTCGGCTACCGCCCCGAACCATGGGCGCCCTCCCACTCGCTCGCGATCGGCCGACTCATGGCCTGGGAGCTTTCGCAGTGGCGGGCCGATCTCGTCCTGGGGAAGATCGCCGCGACAGTCGACGCCGCACGCGCTCAGGCAGCGCTCCCCTCGTATCCGCCGGGCGCCCCGCTGATCGTCCCTCCCCGTCCACCCCGCGAGCGCGCCCAGGCGTGGGAGGCGCCCATCCCCCTCCCGGGATTCGGCCGCGGCGCCTCCAATAGCTGGGTCGTCGGAGGGTCGCGGAGCGTGACGGGGAAGCCGCTGCTTGCCAACGACCCGCACCTGACGCTCACGCTTCCTTCGCGATGGTACGAGATCCATCTCAGCGGCGAGGACATGGACGTCTACGGATTCTCGATCCCGGGAACACCGGGCGTGGTCATCGGCTTCAACCGAGCGATCGCCTGGGGCTTCTCCAATTTGATGCTGGATGATGCGGACTTCTTTCGCGAGATCGTCAACCCGAACAACCCGCGCCTCTACCGCCACCGCGGGCAGTGGGAAGCGATCCGCGTCCACCGGGAGGAGATCCGTGTCAAAGGGAGAGAGCCGGTCGAGATCGAAGTGCGTCAGACGCACCACGGCCCCTTGGTCCACGAACTCCTTGGACTCAGCGAGCCGACGTCCCTCCGGTGGATTGGCCAAGATCCCTCGGACGAGGTCTGGGCCGTCCTGGAAATGAATCGCGCGACGAACTGGCCAGCCTTCCGCGAAGCGCTCCGGGCGTTTCAAGCCCCGGGGCTCAACGTGGTGTACGCCGATCGCTACGGGACGATCGCCTACCAGGCGGTCGGGCGCGTTCCGGTGCGGGCGCAGGGGGACGGGCGGCTCCCGGTCCCCGGGTGGAGCGGTGAGTTTGAGTGGATCCGGTGGGCACCGTTCGATACGCTTCCCCGCGTCGTCAATCCGCCGGAGGGTATCATCGTCACGGCGAACCAACGGATCACCGAGGGGGACGAGCCGTTTCTCTCCACCTTGTGGGAGCCGCCGGACCGAGCCATGCGGATCCGCGAGCGTCTGGACGCCTTCCGGAAGCTCTCACTCGAAGACCTCTTGCAGATCCAGCTCGATCGCGCCCCACCGTCGGCCCAGCGCCATGTGGCCAGGGTCATCCCCCACCTCGAGACCGCCGCCAAGGGGGATCCGCTCAGGGAGTCGGCCCTGGCGCTCCTCAGAGGCTGGACCGGCGAGATGAGCGAGGCGAGCTCGGCGGCGGCGCTCTACGCCGTCCTCTACGAGCGGCTCTTGGTGAATACGTTTCGGGACGAGCTTGACGAGGGGCTCCTCAGGGAGTTCCTCCGGACCTGGAACCTGGCGGAGATTCTCCTTGACCGCTTCATCGAGGCCGGGGAGTCGCCATGGTTTGATGACGTCCAGACAGCCGAACCCGAGGGGCTGCCGGAAGTCGCGGCCCGGAGTTTCGGCGAAGCCGTGACGTTTCTTGAAGCTCGGTTCGGCAAGGACCCGGCACGCTGGCGGTGGGGGGCTCTCCACACGACCACCTTTGAGCACCCCCTCGGGAAGCGCCGGCCACTTCAAAGGGTCTATGACCGTGGCCCATTCCCTATGGGGGGAGACGTGAAGAGCGTCTGGGTGGCCGCCTATCGCCACGACGACCGTTTTCAGAGCACTCTCGGCCCGTCGTTCCGCCTGGTGGTCGCCCTGGGTGACCGGCCACGAGCCCGAGCCATCTCTCCTGGTGGGCAGTCGGGCCTTCCCTGGTCGCGCCACTACGCCGACCAACTCCCCGGGTGGCTCCGAGGGGAAAGCCACCCTTGCCTGATCGACCGACAGGAGATCGAGGCGCAGACCACTGGACGGCTTCGCCTCCGTCCTCAGAGCTTGCTACAGAAAACTTGACTTTTCCATAATGAATCCGCCATTTTATCAATGAGTTGCCTTCCCGCCCCGAGGGGTCGGGAAACGCGGCGGGGGTATTTTTTTGGATTCCTGGCAGAGGAATTGACGGGCTGTCCTGACCGGCCATGGCGCTCTCTTAGCGCGAATAGCCCCTCGATGTACGGTTTTGAATTTAGAATAGAGGCGAGGAGGCATTGGATTGAAGCGTCGTCGAGTCGTCATCACGGGGCTGGGGGTCGTGGCCCCTAACGGGATCGGGAAGGAGGCGTTCTGGCAGAACCTTATCGCCGGCAAATCCGGCGTTGACTACATTGCCGCCTTTGATGCTTCCTCGTTTCCCTGCCAGGTCGCGGCCGAAGTCCGCGACTTCAACCCGGCCGATTTCATCGGCGGCCGGAAGGCCCGAAGGATGGCGCGCTTCTCCCAGTTCGCTCTCGCTGCCACCCGCCTCGCTTTCGACGATGCACATTTCTCTGTCACGCCGTCCCTCTCGTCCAATATCGCCATCTGTTACGGAACGTCGATCATCGGAATGGATGTCGGGGAGGCGGCAGCAGAGGCATTACGTCTGGACGGCGTTCGAGGAATAAAGCCATGGACGGCTCTGGAATTCCCGCCTCACGCGCCGGCAAGTTACATCTCAATCGAATTTAAAATCTCCGGGCCTACGCTTTCTGTTTCGTCGAACTGCTGCACGGGCTTGGACGCTATTCACGCCGGATTTTCCCAGATCGTTTTGGGCAGAGCCACGGTCGCTGTAGCCGGCAGTTGCGACGTTCCAATTACCCCCGTTTCTTTCGCGTCATTCTGTGCCCTTGGCGCCGTGACAAAACGGAACGACGATCCAAAGAAGGCATCACGACCATATGATCTTCTCCGGGATGGGCTTGTGATCGGAGAAGGCGGCGCCACACTGATTCTCGAGGACCTTGAATTTGCCCTGCAGCGGGGAGCAAGAATCTACGCGGAAGTCCTTGGCTACGGCTCCGCGAGCGAGGCGATCGGCATGCGAGAAGGAGACCTGGAAGGAAAGGTCATGGCAAGCACCCTTGCGACCGCCATCCGCAATGCCGGTCTATCACCGACGGACATCGACCATGTCAACGCACATGGAAGTTCGCTGCCAGATTACGACGTCACTGACTCGAATGCGTTTAAACTGGCTTTGGGGGACCACGCCTATCGGATCCCCGTCAGTTCGATCAAGTCCATGATCGGCCAACCGATCTCAGCAGCCGGAACCATTCAAACCGTGGCGGCCTGCCTGTCGATCGAACATCAGCGGGTTCCTCCCACAATCAACCAAGAAGTTCCGGACCCGAAATGTGACTTGGATTACGTTCCAAACGTCTCGAGGGTGGCACGTGTGAAACGGGTCCTCATCAATGGCCACAGTTTTGGAGGAAGTGCTTCTGCCATGGTAATCGGTCGGATTGATGACTGAGGCCTGACCTTGGCGCCCATCGATTTACAGAGCCTCGGGGTCTTCATCCTTTGCGTGGTTCTCATCGGTCTCGGGATTTCCGTCTTCCTTCACGACCGACGCGCTGAGATCAACCGGCTTTTTGCGCTCTTTGTTTTCGCCACCGTTGGATGGATCATCAGTATCTCGATGTCCCTCTCTGGTCAGGACATTGACCGGACGGTTCTCCTTGGACGACTGGCGTTCGCGTTTGCGAGCGCAATGCCGTTCACGTCACTGTGGATGTTCCAAGCGTTTTCAGCTTCGGTTCCAACAACTCGACAACAGGGAGTGATCATTCCGGGCATTTTCTGTCTGCTCTCTATCGTCTCTTCTCTCTCCCCTTGGATCGTCACCAGAGCAACGCCTGGTTCTCCGCGGCCGAACTTCACTTATGGGGTCCTGCACCCCTTCTTTGGGGTGTACATCATTCTGTGTTTTGGATTCGCTCTCTACACGCTTTGGAGAAAGATTCAATCAGCTTCTGGAATTAATAAGCTTCAGCTCCGTTATCTCTTACTCGGCATCCTCCTCGGAGGCGCGGGAGCGATCACGACCAATTTGCTGATCCCGCTCGTCTGGAAGACATCTCAATACAGCATCTTTGGACCATATTTCGCCCTCGTCTTGGTTTCTTTCTGGGCGCACGCGATTATCCGCTACCGACTCATGGACATTAAGGTCGTGATCCGAAAAGGATTTGTGTATTTCTGTGCTATTTCCGTGGCCGCGCTCGTGTTTATGGGTCTGGCAGGGGTGGTAAGCTGGGCCACGGGATATGACAAGCAGAGGATTCCAGTTATCACAGCAGTGGCGCTGGCCGTCGGGGTGGCGATTTTCTTCCAGCCGTTAAAGAACTGGATACAGAACTCGCTGAACCGGTATCTGTACCGCGAAGCCTATGATTACCAGCGCACGATCAGAGAGGCAAGCCGGAGATTGAGCACGATCCTTGATCTCCAATCGCTCCTCATGTACCTCACAGAGGTGATCGAGAGGACACTACGCGTTGAGATGGTGGCCGTGTACGTGGCGGACGTTCCCCAGCAAATCTTTCGCCCCCGGGTGGTTCGGAGCGCCGAAGAGTGGCGACAGCGAGCACCGGGCCCCACCCTGTTCGGAACCTCTCCACTCGTGAGGTTTTTTGAGCATGAGAAGAAGACATTGGTCCTCGACGAAGCGACCAGAGTGACCGGCGACCTGCGTTTCACGGCGGCCGTGCATGAGCTTCAGTCTCTTGGTGGAGAGATCGCCTTCCCATTTTTCCAGGACCACATGATCTCCGGATTTCTCGTGGTCGGTCCGAAGCGCTCGGGGGATCCGTATTTCGCAGAAGACACCGATCTCCTCTCCACCCTGGCCAGCCAGGCGGGAATCGCCCTCAAGAACGCTCAGCTCTACCGGGAAGTCACCCTGGCCAACGAGTACATCGAGAACATGCTGACGACCATGGAGAGTGGGGTCATTGCGGTGAGCCCCAACCGGCGGATCACCCTCTTTAATCCTGCCGCTGAACGGATGACCGGCCATTCGGCCAGCGACCTTCGGTCAGCCCCGCTCGAGCGTCTGCCCTCCCCTCTTGCCGCCTCGCTGGAGGCGACGCTGACCGACGGTCAACCGAGGCCTCATCTTGAGATCACCTTGCTGGACGCCCTGGGACGACTGACTCCGATCGCCTGCTCCACCTCGGCCCTCCGCGATGCCGCGGGAAACATCCACGGGGCGGTCGCGGTCTTCAACGACCTCTCCCGCGTGAAAGAGCTAGAGGAGGAAAAACGACGGGCCGAGCGACTGGCGGCCTTCGGGGCCCTCGCGAGAGGGATTGCCCATGAGATTAAGAACCCGCTGGTGGCCATCAAGACCTTCGCCGAGCTCCTGCCGGAGCGCTTCAACGACGTCGAGTTCCGCGAGGGATTCGCCAAGGTGGTGGTCGGGGAGATCGAACAGATTGACGCCCTTGTGACCCGACTCCGGGGCCTCGCGCCGCCGCCGCAGGCCACCCCGGTCCTGGTGGATGCCCGAGTCCCGTTAGAGGAAACCCTCACCTTCCTCAGTGGGTCGCTCACCTCCAAGGGCGTCACCGTGATCCGGGTCATCCCTTCCACGCTCCCCCAGGTGCTGGCCGACCCGGCCCAGCTCAGACAGCTTTTCCTCAACGTCTTTCTGAACAGCCTCGACGCGATGGAGGGCCGAGGGAATCTCACGATTCGCATGGCTGCAAGCGATCGCGGCGCGGGGCAGCAGGTTCTCGTGATCCAGCTCACCGATACCGGGAGTGGCATTCCAGCGGAGGCCCTTGGAAAAATCTTCGATCCCTTCTTCACCACCAAGGCGCGCGGCACGGGCCTGGGGTTGGCGATCTGTCGGGGGATCGTGGACACACACAAGGGGACCATCCGCGCGGAGAACAATAAGGATGGACCCGGCGCGACCATCACGGTCGAGTTGCCGGTCCCTGTCGGAGCCATGGCGGAGGCGCTTCGTTGATCCCCCTGCTTCTCGTGACCGGTCGCGAAGAGCTCCGCGCCGCATTGGTTCGATCCCTCGGGGAAGGGCGCCCGATCTTTACCGCGGGGACCGATGCGGAGGCCCTGACCCTCCTGCGGACAACCGCGGTGGACCTCATCATTCACGATCTGGCCGTCTCTCGCGATCCAGAAGCGTTGGCGCGGGCGATGCGGAGCGGTCAGCCCGGCGTCGTCCTGATGGCGGCGGGCGAGGCTGCCCCTGAAGACAATGATTTGTGGCAGTTCTTCCTCCCTCTCCCCGTCCCCCCCGCCCATCTTGGCCGGGTCATTCGCCAAGCGGATCACCAAGTCCGGCTCGTCCGGGAGCTCGATGCGTTGCGGCGGTGGGCCGCCACGACGCCGGGGGCCGCCTTCCCCCATCCGGAGGCCCCGCCCCTGGCGCTCAGCCACGTCCTGAAAGAGTTTGCCAAGGCCCTGAGTACCAACTTCGATCTCCGCCAGACGCTGGATCGTTTTCTCGACACTGTCCTGGAGATGATGCACCCCAGCCGCGTGGCCCTCTTGCTCCGGGAGGGATCGAGCGGGGTCTATCGGATCCAAGCCCAGCGGGGGCTCGATCCCCAACT
>JACOUJ010000124.1 GCA_016177865.1 Candidatus Rokuibacteriota bacterium | reverse complement strand
GAGAAAGTCGGCGCGCTGGGAGATCTGGTAGTCGCACGGGTCGGCATTGTTCTCGGCCCCGACCTTGCCGGCCCCCGTAAAGATCTGGCGGGTGATGAGGAACGGCATCAGGTGTTGGGCGATCTTGGCGAAGGGCGTCCGACGGTCCATGAGGTAGTTCTCGTGGGTCCCGTACGAGTTCCCCTTCATGTCAGTGTTGTTCTTGTAGATTAAAATGCGCTGCTCGGGCGGGGAGACCGCCTCGGCCCGGCTCCGGGAAAGGTTCAGGATCCTTTCGCCGGCTTTATCCCAGATCGTGAGATCCCGAGGATTCGTGCACTCCGGTGTCGAGTACTCCGGATGGGCATGATCCACGTAGTACCTGGCCCCGTTACTGAGGATGAGGTTGATCAGGCGGGACTCCTCCTTGGTGGGCAGGTCCTTCTCCTCCGCGTACTCAAAGCCCCGCGCGTCTCTGAGGGGGCTTTCGGCCTCATAGTCCCACCGGATCCTGGCCGCCCGATAGGTTTCGTAGCTATTGATGAGGAGGAGAGACGACAGGATCGGGTTAAAGTCCGGCTGGTTCCGGACCGTGATCCCATATTCGGTTTCGATCCCCATGACTTTGGGGATGGCCATGTGTCACTCCAGCGAATAGATAGAAAAAGGGGGGAAGGGATGCGAGCGCCGCGACCCCTCACCCCGGCCCCTACAGGTATTGCCCCGTGTTCATCCGCTCGACGGACCGCATCTTCTCCTTCGCGTCCCCCATCAGGGGCTTCACGTAGACAATGCGCTCGCCCTTTTTGCCGGCGATCTTGGCCCAGTCGTCGGGGTTGGTCGTGTTGGGGAGGTCCTCGTTCTCCTTGAACTCCTCGCGCACGGCCGTGAGGAGGTCTTCCAACGTGATTCCCTTCTCTCCCGAAACGATGTAGCGCTTCAGGGCTAGCTTCTTCCCCCGGCGGACGACAGACTCGATCATGGCTCCGGACGCGAAATCCTTGAAGTAGAGGATCTCCTTGTCACCGTTCGCGTAGGTCACCTCGAGGAAGCGGTTCTCGTCGATTAAGGCGTACATCTGCTCCACCGTGCTTGCGACGAGGCCCTCAATGGTGAGGACGGCATCCCCCCCCTGGGCCGAGAGCTCAGACTCGTGGATGGGGACATCGGGGGTCAGGTATTTGGTGAAGATCTCCACCGCCGCAGCCTTCTCGGGGCGCTCGATCTTGATCTTCACGTCGAGGCGGCCCGGGCGCAGGATGGCCGGGTCGATGAGGTCCTGGCGGTTTGAGGCCCCGATCACGATGACGTTCTTCAGCCCCTCAACGCCGTCAATCTCCGCCAGGAGCTGCGGGACGATGGTGGTCTCCACGTCGGAAGAGATCCCCGACCCGCGGGTCCGGAAGAGGGCATCCATCTCGTCGAAAAAGACGATCACGGGCACGTCCTCGGCCGCCTTCTCCTTGGCCTTCTGGAAGATCTCGCGGATCTTCCGCTCTGTTTCTCCCACGTATTTGTTGAGGAGCTCGGGCCCCTTGACGTTCAGGAAGTAGCCCTTGATCTTCTCGCCCCGCTTCTCCGAGATCTTCTGGGCCAGATTGTTCGCGACGGCCTTGGCAATCATGGTCTTCCCGCAACCCGGCGGGCCGTAGAGGAGCACCCCCTTGGGCGGCGTCAATTTGTGCTCCTTATAGTAATCCGCGTAGAGGTACGGAAGCTCCACCGCGTCCCGAATGGCCTCAATCTGGAGCCCGAGGCCGCCGATGTCCTCATAGCCGATCTCCGGCACCTCCTCCAGGGCCAGGTCTTCGACCTCCGTCTTCGGGAGGCGTTCCAGGAGGTAGCCTGACTTGGCGTCCATGAGGAGATGATCGCCCACCTTGAGACGAACCTGACGAAGCGGCTCGGCGATGATGGCCACCTTCTCCTCGTCGGCTCGGAGGTTCACGAGGGCGCGCTCCTCATCCAGAACGTCCTTGAGGACCACCACCTCCCCCTGGACCTCGTACCCTGCGGTCTCGACGACGTTGAGCCCCTCATTGAGGATGAGCTCTTGGCCGGGCTTCAACGTCTCCGGATTGATCGCCGGGTGGAGGTTCACCTTCACCTTCCGCCCCGAAGAGAGGATGTTTACTGTGGAGTCTTCGTTCGTGGAGAGAAAGACGCCGTAGGTGGAAGGTGGGGCACTGAGCTTATCAACCTCTTCCTTTAACGATTGGATCTGCTCCCGCGCCTCGTAGAGGGCGCTGACCAGCTTCTCGTTCTGATTGAAGGCCTGAACGAGTTGGCGATTCGCCTCCCGGAGTTTGTTTTCAAGGACCATAAACTCCTTGGGAGATTCTTCCAACTTTTTTCTGAGGTGAATCGTCTCTGACTCCAAGGAACGGATATAGGCCTGGAGGTCCTGGACTTGAAGCTCAAACTCGGTCAGGCGGCGGCGAAAGGTAGACTCCGTCATTGGGAGGAACTTGGAAAAGCCCTTGGTTCCTTCCTGGTTTTCCCTCGAAGGGGTCCCTCGCTTCTCGAACTCCTTCATCTCCCCCTCTTCCTTTCCGCCGGCCTCCTCTTGCCGATCCCTCGGCAAAACGCTCGACTTCGCCCGCGTTTCAGTGTGCCAGTATAGGCGCCCGCCAAAAAAAATGTCAAGTCAATTCGCCCCAAATCTCGAGAGCACCTCCTCCTGCTAAGAGAATGATGCAACGCAGATGCCATGAGGAACCCGCAAAGTACAACCCCCGCCTCTGGAGAGCTCCGTTACGGGCCATCGCGAAAATCTGCTGTGATATGATCAGGCAAATCCCCGACTATAGGAAGCGCCGATGCGACGTTTTCTGTCACTATTACTTTTTTTGTTTGCCTTCCTTTTGGCAGGCGTACGTGACGCTGAACCCGGAGAGCTTCGCATTGGTCTCCCACGGGTGCCGGCAATTCTCGATCCCGCCACCACTCAAGACGACGCGGACCGGTTCCTTTACCCTCAGATTTTTGAAACACTGGTTCGGTTCCGGGATGGCGGGACCGAAATTGAACCTGGACTCGCCACGAGCTGGCAGCCTTCCCGTGACGGGCTCACGTGGAGCTTTCGGCTGCGCACCAACGTTCGGTTTCACGACGGGACGGTCCTGATCGCGGACCATGTCGTTCTTGCCCTCGAACGACACATCGTGCCGGATCACCCGCTTCGCCCGAACCCACCGGCCCCCTGGACCAAAGCCCTGAGCGGCGGCCTGGGCATCATACGGGGCGTGAGGCGAATGGACCCGGCCACGGTCTT
>JACOUJ010000123.1 GCA_016177865.1 Candidatus Rokuibacteriota bacterium | reverse complement strand
TTCTCCTCGGGGCTGGGACCACGCACTGGACCCTGGAGTCATCCACCCTCTTGAAGAAGAAGTGCCCGGTCCTGGCGGAAGTCGCGGGCCAGATCGGTGACGTTCAGGTCCGAAACAAGGGGACGCTCGGTGGCAGCCTCGCCCATGCCGACCCAGCGGCCGATTATCCTGCCGCGATCCTCGCCCTCGGCGCCGAGTTTGTGGCCACTGGCCCCAAAGGGCAACGCAGGATCAAGGCGGATGATTTTTTTGTGGATCTCTTTACGACCGTGCTCAAAGGGAATGAGATCCTTACCGAGGTTCGCATCCCGGCTCTGCCACCCAAGACCGGCACGGCCTACATGAAATTCCCTCACCCGGCCTCTCGCTTCGCCATCGTGGGCGTGGCCGCCGTTCTGACCGTGGACGGGAATAAGTGTAAGGCGGTCCGGGTGGGAGTGACCGGGCTCGGCCCCAAGGCCATTCGCCTTACGGCCGTGGAAGCCGCGTTGGCCGGGAAGACTCTGAACGCCGCGACCCTGAAGGCCGCTGCCGAGAAGGCCTCGGGACAGGTGGAGCCTACAGCCGACCTGACAGGGTCAGTCGAGTACAAACGCCACTTGGCGGCAGTCTTCACACGGCGCGCCCTGGAGCAAGCCCTGGCCCGTGCTCGCTAGCTGGCGCGAACGGCGCGATCGCGCTGCCACTGGGTCAGCCGGACGAATACTCCGACGAGTTGGGTCTCTGCGTTAGTCCTGGCGGCTGGCACCTCAAGCCGCATCGGGCGCCCGAAGCTCCTCCTCCGTCTTGGGGGGCAGAGCGTTATTCGCCGGGCGGTGGAGGCTGCTTCCTCCTCCCGTGTCAGGGAGACGGTGGTCGTCCTCGGCCACGGGGCCGAAGCGGTCGCTCGGGAAATCACCGGCTTCCCCGCAAGGGCCGTCCTCAATCCTGACTACGCCTCGGGCATGGCCAGCTCTCTCCGGGTCGGCCTTGAGGCGGTTTCCCCGGAGGCGGAGGCGGCGCTCATCCTCCTCGGAGATCAGCCGCTCGTGACCCCTGACGTGATCAACCGGATCATCAGGACGTTCGAGACCGCGGGAAAACCCATCGTCGCGCCCGTGTATAATGGGGTTCAGGGAAACCCTGTGTGCTTTGCCCGCGCGCTCTTTCCCGCGCTCTCAGCGCTCTCGGGAGATCGGGGGGCAAAGACGATTGTGGGTGAGGATCCGAGTCGGGTTGAGTGGGTCACCTTCGAGACCGACCTCCCGCTGAAGGACCTGGACGTAGAAGAGGATTACGACGCCTTGCGGCGTTACTTTTCATAGGGAGGGAGCCCATCTGATGGAACGGCAGATCGAGCGGATCCTCAAGCTCATGGAGTCGGGGCACTACATCGCCGATCGTGAGATTGCCACAGCCCTCCACCTGGCCATAGTCCTTGAGAAGCCGCTCCTGGTCGAAGGCCACGCCGGGGTCGGGAAGACCGAGGGCTCGACGCGTCGACCGCGCTCTACGAGTGGAACTATTCGAAGCAGATGCTCAGGATCAAGCTCTCGGAGGGCAGCGGCCAGGAGACCGCCCAGCGGGAGCAGGAGATCTTCTCCGAGTCCTTCCTCCTCAAGCGTCCCCTCCTTCAAGCGATTACGCACAACGGGCAGCGGCCGGTGTTATTGATCGATGAGATCGACCGATGCGTGTCCGGGGATACGCTCGTGGCAACGACCACCGGACTCAAGCTCGCCCGTGAAGTCGCGGCGGGTGATCAAGTCCTGAGCTTTGACCCATCGACGTTTCGTCCCACGACGAGTCTGGTAGAAAAGGTCATCGAGCGCGAAACGTCCGAAGTCCTGAGAGTCATGGTCGGGGGACGAGCTCTTGACGTGACCCCGGAGCACAAGTTCGCGCGATTCAACGACCACGGGTTCGAGATTGTCCGGGGGGATCAACTGAGAAGGGGAGATCGGCTGCCCCTCAGGAAATATCTCGAAGGTGTAGGGAAGCCCGAGCTAGATCTTAGCATCCCTGATGAGATCTTAAAGCTAAGTCGATCTGGGAAACGGTATCTGTACCAGGCGTACGGGGCGAGCGGCTTGACCTACCGGGAGCTGGGGCAGAAGGCGGGGATTTCGACAAGCCATTTGTCCAACGTCCTCGGGCCGATCTCTACCAGAGACTCGCTTCGGGCCGAGGCTCTTTCACGCCTGTGCACAGCGCTTGGTGTGAGCTTCCCTGAGGTGTGCGGGAGATTTGTGAGGGGGCTTCGCGTGGTGGTTGGGACCGCTCTCTTTGAGCTTTTCGGCTACATCGTGGCCGACGGGTGCTTTACTTCAAGCCGGTTGACGATCGCCGATAAAGATCGGCGAAATCTCGAAATCTACGCCAACAAGTTCGTTCAGGCCCTCGGGGCCCGGCCCGTGATTCGTCGCGGGCCACATCGGAACTTCGAGCTCTCCTACTGGTCTTTGCCCCTCGGACGCTTTCTCCAGAAGGTCCTCGGGGAAGGAATCGCGCGGAGCCGCGATCGCCGTGTACCTTCGTTCGTCTTTTGCTTGCCTACAGAAATGCGAGCTGGGTTTCTTCGTGGGTACTTTGACGGCGAAGGTTGGGTCAGCGATCATCAGGTGGCGGTGTCGTCCGCTTCGCTTCCGCTCCTTATTGGAATCCAGCATCTCCTGTCGTCCCTCGGGATCGATGGGCAGATCTCGATTGTGAGAGCCAATCCTAAAGGCTTTGGCCGTGGCCCCTACTACACTCTGTCGATTTCTGACGTCCCGGCCTTTCTTCGCAAGATCGGTTTCTGTTCACTTGCGAAACGACGGGCTGCTGAGGGGATAAGGTCCCCCGGATTTCGCAAGACAGAAACCCTACCGCGTTTCTTGGTGACGCCGATCCTCGAGCACATTCGAACGAATGTAGTACTTCACACCATTCGTCACCATCAAACGGTCTATGATGTGCTTTCTGGCCGTATTCGGCCGAATGCCGATTCGTTGTGGCGGATCTCGGAAGCGGTCGATTCGCCAGGCCTACGGTTGCTTCTTGACGGACGCATCGTCCTCGGCGAAGTCTCATCGGTTGAACGGATTTCGAGGTCGCAGACAGTCTACGATTTGGTTCTCAACGGGCAACCCTACTTCGTTGCGAATCAAGTTGTGACCCATAACTGTGATGAGGAGTTTGAGGCGTTCCTCCTCGAGGTACTCTCAGACTTCCAGGTGACGATCCCCGAGCTGGGCACGATTCGGGCCACTCACCGCCCGTATGTGATCCTGACCTCGAACCGCTTCCGCGACCTCTCCGACGCCCTCCGGCGCCGCTGTCTCTATCTCTGGATAGACTATCCGACCTTCGAGAAAGAGCTTCGCATCGTCCGCACCAAAGTTCCCGACATGAACGAGCGGCTGGCCGCCCAGGTCTGCCGCTTCATGCAAGAGACTCGCCGTCTTCACCTCGCCAAGGTCCCCGGAATCGCCGAAACGCTCGACTGGGCCTTGGCGCTCACCTCCCTGCACCAAGACGCCTTGGATCCTGAGATCGTCCGAGAGACCCTCGGCTGCCTCTTCAAGGATGTGGACGATCTGACGCAGGTCAAGGCCGAAGCGCTCCCGGGCCTTCTTGCCGCCGCCTCGCAGTCAAAATGACCGTCGCATCCCGGGATCTGACCACCCACGTCGTGGCCTTTGGCCGCGCCCTTCGAAGGCGCGGCGTTCAGGTGACGGCGAGCGAGGCGACGGATCTGCTCCGCGCCCTCGAAGCGATTGACCTGGGAGACCGGGAGGAGGTTCGCCTTGCGGTTCGGAGTATTTTTGCCACCGGCCGCGACAGCCTGTCAATCATCGATGATCTGTTCGATGCCTTGTGGGGCAGAATAATGTCTTCTCAACAATCAGGCGGCGTCCTCGACGACCTCTCGCCGGAGGGCGCGCTCAGGCGCCCGCCGAGGCCCGAGCCGTCGCGGAGAGAGATCGAGGGGCTCGAGGAGTGGGCTCAGGAGTCCTCGTCAGCGGAGGAATTACCGGTTCCCGGCGCGAGTCCTGAGGAGCGCCTGATCGTAAAGGATTTCGGGGAAGTCAAAGCTGACGAGGTTGAGGAGATCCGCCGCCTCGTGGCCCGAATCGCCCGTCGCGTTGCCCTCCGCGTCTCGCGACGCAAGCAGCAGGCCCGGCGCTCGCGCTACGTGGACCTCAGACGCACCTTCCGCGCGAGCCTCCGCTTCGGAGGTGATCCGATCGAGCTTCTTCGGCGTCGGCGCCGGATCCGCAAGACCCGGCTGGTCCTGCTCTGTGATGTCTCCGGCTCGATGGATCTCTACAGCCGCTTCTTCCTTCAATTCCTCTACGGGTTCCATCGGGGATTCCAGCGGGTGGAGTCCTTTGCCTTCTCGACCCAGCTCACGCGCCTGACCCCGGCGCTTCGCGGCGTGAACTTCCCCCGCGCTCTCCGCGAGGCCGCCCGACTCGCCCCTCAGTGGTCGGGTGGGACCCGCATCGGCGAATCGCTTGAGGCGTTCAACCGCGTGTTCATTCGGGGCTTCGTGGACCGACGCACCATCGTGATCATCGTCAGCGATGGGTGGGATACCGGGGACGTGACCATTCTGGACCGCGCCCTCGCCGCCATCAAGGCGCGGGCCGCCCGTCTCGTGTGGCTGAATCCGCTGCTCGGGAGCCCGGACTACCGACCTTTGACCCTCGGGATGGCCACAGCCCTGCCGCACATTGACCGATTTGCTCCGGTCCATAATGTGGCGAGCTTACGGGCCCTCGAACGCCACCTGGTGCTTTAGCAGGCTGATGAAAAAGGCCCATCTGGGGCGTTGGTTTCGTCGCTCGTCGGTGCAACGTATGACCGAATACGCCTCCCTCCTCGCTCCTCACCGCCTTGCATCTGGACCTTTTTGCTCAGCCTGTCCAAGTTTTTCAGGGGGCTGCTAGGCGATTGTCATGGTGGGTCCTCGGGTTTTTCCGTCCTGGTTAGCCGACCACTGGCAGCTCAAGCTCCTCTCGATCGTGTTGGCCGCGCTGCTTTGGGTCTTTGTGGCGAGCGAGGAGAAGGTAGAGACGGTCATGTCCCTCCCGATCGAGTTTGGCCAGATTCCCCCGGGGCTCGAGGTCATCGGCGATAGTGATTCGGTGGACGTGCGGATCCGGGGGCTTCGGAGTGTGCTGAGCCGACTGGGGAATCGGGATATCCGGGTCGCGATAAATCTTCGGGAGGCCCGGGCGGGGGAGAGGACGATACGGCTTGCCCCCGAGTTGGTCCGCGCGCCCCGGGGGGTCCATATCCTTGGCGTGACCCCGTCTCGCCTCAAGCTCCATCTTCAACCGTCGTCGACCGCGCGGACCCCCGCGGCCCCGCAACTTTCCGAATCACCCGCCTCTCAGAGTTCCAAGTAGGTCATGCCACGGCTCTTCGGCACCGACGGTGTTCGTGGCGTGGCCAACCAGGAGCCACTCACCCCGGAGTTGGCCTTTCAGCTGGGGCGGATTGGGGCGGTCCTCCTGAGAGAGAAACGCGGCGCCGGTTCGCGCGGACGTCTTATCGTTGGGCGAGACACGCGCCTTTCCGGGCCGATGCTTGAAGCCGCGCTCGCCGCTGGAGTCTCTTCAGCGGGGGCCGAGTGTGTTCTCGTGGGGGTGATGCCAACGCCCGCGGTCGCGTTTCTCACCCGGGCCCTCGACGCCGACGGCGGTGTGGTGATCTCCGCCTCTCACAATCCGTACGAGGACAACGGGATCAAGTTCTTCGCGCCGACGGGGATGAAGTTGTCTGACGAGTTGGAAGAAGAGATAGAGGATCGGCTTGCCTCGTTGGAGTCTCTCCCGCGCCCGGTGGGCCAGGGGGTCGGGACCGTCCGCGCCCATGTGGGGGCGGAGGCCGCCTACGAGGCGTTTGTGTTTGGAACGGTTCCAGGAGTTCGGCTTGACGGGATGCGGATCGTGGTGGATTGCGCCCATGGAGCGACCTATCGCCTGGCCCCGAGGATCCTCCGGCGTCTCGGGGCCGAGGTCGTGACGATCGGGGCCCGCCCAACCGGCCGCAACATCAACCACCACGTGGGGGCGCTCTTTCCCGAAGCGCTCCAGCGCCGGGTCAGGAAAGAAGGGGCGCATGTCGGACTGGCCTTTGACGGGGATGGCGATCGCCTCATCTCTGTGGACGAAGCCGGGGAAGTTCGGGATGGCGATTTCCTCCTGGCGCTGTTCGCGCGCGATCTCCACCGGAGTGGGCGGCTCCCGAGCCTCTCGGTGGTGACCACGCTCATGGCGAACGTGGGGCTTGAGATCTCCCTCAAAGAGGCGGGCATTCGGATGGTTCGAACCCCGGTGGGGGACCGGTACGTGCTCGAGGAGATGCTACGCCTTGGAGCGGTTCTCGGCGGGGAGCAGTCGGGTCACATCATCTTTCTTGAGCACTCGACCGCCGGGGACGGAATCATCTCGGCACTCCAACTGCTTCGCCTCATCCAGGAAACCCGTCAGCCCCTCAGCGTTCTGGCGGGCTGCATGCGGAAGTCCCCGCAGCGGCTGATCAACGTGGCGGTCCGCGCGAAGCCGCCGCTGGAGGACCTCCCTCGCCTGAGCGTGCGCCTCAAAGAGATCGAAAACGCGATGGATGGCCGCGGGCGGGTCCTCGTCCGTTACTCCGGCACGGAACCCTTGGCGCGGGTGATGGTGGAGGGTCAGGACGAAGCGACCGTCGCGGCGCGCCCCCGTCTGGCATCACCGATGCGTTTCTCTTCCAGCATAACGCCTCCGTCAACGGCGGGGTCTTGACGCGGTGGCCAACCCTTCCCATGACGGTAGACACGGGGCGGATTCCCAACGCCGAGGCCGACTTCAACCGCTGGCGGGACGCCACGGGCGGGGCCGTCACGTTCGTCTTTATCGGGGATACAGCGGGCATCAAGGTGCGACTCGGCGAGGCGGACCCGGATATCTGCGCCCAGACGGTAGTCTTCTTTACGGCCGCAGGAGGTATCACGCGGGCCGACATCACCCTCTCGCCGATCTCGGGGACGCCCGCGTGCGTGGACACCATTGCCCACGAGGCCGGGCATTCGATCGGGTTTCTGGGCCACACCTCCGACGGTGGGCTGATGGATCCCGACGGAGGGAATGGGCAAATCACCGGGCAGGTCGCTGATATGATCCGGACCCTCTACTCGAATCCGCCGGGGACCATCGTCAAGGTCTCCCAGGTCGCCAAGGGGAGCTTGACGACGAGGGGCGGGCTTCAGAGTGTGACGTTCGTGACCCCCCCGCGTCGGCCATGAGATTCTCTGGGCGTCGAGTGAAGGGGCTCGTCGGGGTCATCGTGCTCGGGTTTTTGGGATCCGGGATCATGGCGCACGCGGCGATTGGCCAGCCGAAGGACCAACTCATGATCGTGGTCAACGACGTCCCTTTTGATCGGGTCTGGCAGGCGATTCTCAACACGGTCGGACCGTTGGTGATTTCGCGAGAGGATAAGGGTCAAGGGGTGGTCGTGTCCGAATCGGAGTGGCCCTCCCAGGGTGTGGACCGACTCGCGTACGACCGCGTGCGGGAGACCGTGACCGTGCGCCTCGAGCGCTTTGATCCTCTCACGACCAAAGTGGGGGTCGTCGTCGAGGTTCAGAAGCGCAAGAGGGGCGGAGACTGGGTTCAGGAGGCGCCATCACGGGGCGCCGAACAAATGATCCTTAGCGCGATCAGCGAGCGGCTCAGGAGTCGCCGATGAGCGCCGTCACGGGGATCGGTGTGGACCTTGTCCGGGTGGAGCGAATCCGCGAGATGATGGAGCGGTGGGACCGCCGATTCCTCTCCCGGGTCTTCACGCCGGAGGAGCTGTCCTACTGCCTCAAGCGGCGGAGGCCGGAGCAACACCTCGCCGCGCGCTTTGCGGCAAAGGAAGCGGCCTTGAAGGCTCTGGGCACGGGGCTCGCCATGGGGGTGCGCTGGAGGGAGATTGAGATTCGTC
>JACOUJ010000122.1 GCA_016177865.1 Candidatus Rokuibacteriota bacterium | reverse complement strand
TGGCTCGATCCGCCACGAGCTGGCGTGAGGTTTCGGTCGAGGCCAGCTCGGGCCGCTTGACCAACGCGACGAGGATCTCCGTGACCGCGGAGACGGTAAGCTTCTCCGTGTTGATGACCAAGTCATACAGCCGCGGATCGGCCCAGTCCACCTCGTACACATAGCGCATCCGGCCGGACTTTTCGGCATCGCTCCGCCGGACCATCTCCGTCGCCGTTCGCTGATCCAGGACCTCCCCGATCTGCGCCGCCATCTTCTTCATCACGCGCTTGACCCGAAGCTCAAAGGGGGCCATCACCCGGACGCGAAGGGCATGGGCCACGCCCCCCAGGAGGACCTGCCCCCCGCGGCCCATCAGGATCACGTTGTCATGCTCGGCGAAGTCGTAGAGGGAAGACTGGATCACGGTCGTGAAGAGGCGGGTCTCGGTATCGAACCGCTCAAAGAGGGAAGGCCGCGTCTCATCACGCTCGTTGAGTTTCTCCTCCAGAACCCCATACCGGCGGGCCGCCTCTGAGATCAGCTCCTTATCAACGAACCGGTAGCCGAGCCGCTCGGCCACGCCGTGGCCGATCTCCGATCCGCCGGCCCCCATCTCGTGAGAAACGGTGACGATGGCCATGCTGAGAGCCCTCCCGAGGCGCCTTGACTAGCCTTAGGGGCGCCTCCGGTCGGCACCATTCATTTTAGCGAGAGCCAGGGCAGAAAATCAAGGCCCTGCCGGTGAACGAGGAAGGGGCTGCCAGAGCGATCACGTCAGCGGGGGAGAAAAAGCGGAGCTGGGCGACATACGTTCCCCAATTCTCGATCCTAGTGGATTGGATGTATTCCCCCATCACCCAGACCGTCAGGGCATCGCTGGGGTCCAGGGCCGCTCCGGAGCAGGGTGTTTTTCAACACCCCGCTAGCGTGTACTTTGACTATTACATCCAGATCGGAGATACTGGGGCGAAGCTGCGCCCCTACACAATGCGCATTGGCGGTTTTTGCTTAGTCTTTTGGTGGCCTACCACGCCCTCGGGTGTTCACGGTTACGGCGGGCGAAGCGCTAAGCGAGGGACGGGCGACTTAGGGTTCGGAAGGGTCCAATGCGACGCGTCGTAATTACGGGGATGGGCGTCGTTTCCCCGGTCGGTATCCGGGTAGACGCCTTCTGGCGGGCTCTCACGCAAGGCGTCAGCGGGATCAATCGCATCACGAAGTTCGACCCGTCCCCCTTCACCTCGCAGATCGCGGGCGAGGTCCGGGGCTTCGACCCCCTCGCCTATCTGGCACGCCGTGACGTGGTCCGCACCGACGCCTTCATCCACTACGCGCTCACCGCTGCGCATGAGGCGATCGCGGATGCCAAGCTCACGATCGAGGGCCGAGGCGAGCGGGTCGGCGTATCAATCGGGACCGGCATGGGGGGAATCCCGTTGCTCATGGCCACCTACGACGCGCTCCGGGCCGACGGTCCCGAGGCGATCAGTCCCTACGCAATGCCGGGGAGCCTTCCCAACATGGCGGCCGGTTGGGTCTCGATGCGGACCGGAGCGCGCGGCCCCATCGCGTCCGCGACCACCGCGTGCGCCGCGGGCAACCAGGCCATCGGCGACGCGTTCCGGATGATCCAGCGGGGCGAGGCGGACGTGATGCTTGCCGGCGGGACGGACGCCCTGATCCACCCGATCGTCGTCGGCTGCTTCTGCGCGCTCCGCGCCCTGTCCACGCATAACGCCGAGCCTGCCCGCGCAAGCCGCCCGTTTGACAAGGAACGGGACGGCTTCGTGCTGGCCGAGGGCGCGGGAGTCCTGGTCCTGGAGGAGTTCGACGCCGCGCGCGCCCGCGGGGCCCATATCTACGCCGAGCTCGTCGGCTACGGTCTCACGGCCGACGCCCACCACCCGACCGCCCCGTCAACCGACGGCCCGGCGCGCGCGCTGGCGCTCGCGTTGGAAGACGCCAGGCTTCGACCCGAGGAGATCGACTACATCAACGCGCACGGCACCTCGACCCCCCACAACGACATCAATGAAACCAAGGCGATTAAGATGATCCTGGGCGCGCACGCCCGACGAGTCGCCGTCAGCTCGACCAAGTCCATGACCGGACACTTGCTCGGGGCCGCCGGGGCGGTGGAGGCGATCGCGACGGTCCTCGCGATAAAGCACGGCCTCGTTCCGCCGACGATCAACTACCGGACGCCAGACCCGGAGTGCGATCTGGATTACGTGCCCAACCGGGCGCGCCCGATGGAGGTCCGCGCCGCCGTCTCGAACGGCTTCGCGTTCGGCGGGACGAACGCGACCCTTGCCTTCAGAAAAATCGACCTCAACGACCAGTCCGAGCGCCGGCGAACAGACTCATAAGGAGCAATCTATGGAGATCCCCGATCTCGAAACGCGCGTCAAGAAGATTCTCACGAATCGTCTCGGCATTTCGCCGGAAGAGATCAGGCTCGACGCGAGGCTCATCGACGACCTTGGCATGGACTCGCTGGACGCCGTGGAGCTCGCGATCGCGACCGAGCGGGAGTTCGGCGTCGCAATCAGCGATGACCAGGTCGCGAAGCTCGAGACGACAGCCGACATCACGGCGCTGGTGCGGCGGCTCGTGGACGAGCATGCGGGATCGGCCAGGGTCCAAGAACCTCCCCCGCGGGGTGGCGATTGAAGGGCGGAACAGCCATGCGATGGCAA
Organism: Candidatus Rokuibacteriota bacterium; assembly: GCA_016177865.1. Classification (GTDB taxonomy): domain Bacteria; phylum Methylomirabilota; class Methylomirabilia; order Rokubacteriales; family JACOUJ01; genus JACOUJ01. Next base: position 1,244 of record JACOUJ010000122.1, on the reverse strand, counting down.
GGGAAGGTGATCGGAGAGCGCAGTGAAGTGAAATAAGACGCCCCACTTGGGGCTGGTCCAGAAGTGGTTGAAAAGCGTGGAGCCGGCGGTCGGAGTCGAACCGACGACCTGCCGATTACGAATCGGCTGCTCTAGCCTCTGAGCTACGCCGGCCCGGCGCGCGGAAACCATCATACACCCTCTCGGTCTGTCAAACTCCCCCGCTCGAAGAACGCCCCGAGAAGAAAGTGTTGCATTCCCCAGAGATCCGAGGTAAAATGGCACGGATTTCAACCCCCCCGATCGGGGGGGTTTCCTTATCTGGATCAGAGCCATGAGCACGCGCTTATTTATTGGCAACTTGGCTATGGGGGCCACGAGCGAGGATATCTCGGGGCTGTTCGCCCGGGCTGGCAGGGTGGCAGGGGTTCACCTTGTGACAGACCCCATGACGGGCCAGCGGCGAGGCTTCGGCTTTGTGGACATGGACAGCGACCAGGATGCCCAGCGGGCCGTCGGGATGTTCAACGGCCACTCCTTCATGAACCGTCCCCTCCGAGTCAACCCTGCCTACCCCCACCAGTCCAACGATGAGGCCCCCCCACGGGACGCCGGCAGCGGACGCCGGGGGAGTGGGCGGGAAATTTACGTCGTGGACGGCCAAGTGGACCAGGCCCTCAAGCTCCTGAAGCGGCAGCTTGCCAAAGACGGCCTCTTCAAGGACATGAAGCGGCGAGCCTTCTACGAGAAGCCCTCGGCCCGGCGCAAGCGGAAGCAGCAAGAGGCCCGGCGGAAGCGGCTGAAGGCCCTAAGGGCCCGCGGTCCTGAACGCGATTAAGCGGCGCGATCAAACACCACGGGCGCGGGCTCTTCAGAGCCCGCGCCCGTCGGTCTTTCGGCGTGACACTACCAGCGCGGCCCTGAGCGGCGAGGCCCCCGATTACCGGGCCCGCCCCGGCCAGCGCCCCTGCTTCCGCCCCCGGCAGGCCGGCTCCCCTGCGTGTTCGCCAGATTGACGGTGAGGTTCCGGCCGTCCACCACCTGCCCGTTCAATCGCTGGATCGCCGTCTCCGCCTCTTCGCTGCTGGACATCTCCACAAACCCGAATCCGCGAGAGCGGCCCGTAAACTTGTCAGTGATGACGGCCGCGGATTCCACCGTCCCCACCTGGGCGAACAGGGCCCTCAGATCTTCTGAGCTGGTTGAGTAGGAGAGCCCCCCGACGTACAGTTTCGTCGCCATCCTCGTCTCCTCGTCCCGCTTTC
>JACOUJ010000121.1 GCA_016177865.1 Candidatus Rokuibacteriota bacterium | reverse complement strand
CTCCCTTCTCAAATCAAACCCGACTGGAACAGATATGCGGCCCACCCGACGAGTACCGCGCCGAGGGGGGCGCTCAACCGGCGGCCCCAGGGCACGTTCTTCTCAAGGGCCATGACCCCGCCCAGGGCCAGCATCCATCCAATATTGCCCACTCCGACGGCAAACATCAAGAGCATCAATGACCAGCAGCAGCCGAGACAGAACAGTCCGTGACTCACCCCGAGCCCGAGGGCCCGCTTCCCTTCATGGCCCCCTCGCCAGCGCTCCGTGATGAAGCTCAGGGGGGAGCGGCACTTGTCCAAACAGTGGTACTTCAGCGGGGTAAATTGATAGAGCCCGGCCAGCAGAATCGTCGCGGCCCCGATCACCCACGCGTTGGCCCGGAGCCACGGACTCTGCTCGACGGCCTCGTGCAGACCCCAGTCGCCGATGTAGACGAGGGCGCCGAACAGGATCCAGACGCCCAGATAGCCGGCGATGAGCAGGGTCGCGAGCCGCCCGCGCTCCGGCCGCCGCCGGACTACGGTGCGAAACAGCATCACGAGCGGCAGGCTGGTCGGCAGCATCATCGCCACGATCATCAACGTCCAGCCCGCGACGAAGACCAGCATGAGGAGGCCGCCCCCCCTGACCTCATCCAGCGAGTGGTGGCTGAGGAATCGGCCATAGGGGGATTGGCCCCAGACCCAGAGGGTGAGCCACGCGAGGGCGATGAGCCCGATCAAGAGAGGTGTAAAGAGCCTTCGATCGCTTGAAGCCCACATGGGTTCGACCCCCTCGATGACCCGCGCCTCAGCCTACGAAGCGGAACTTCCCTTGAACCGCGTTGTGGTTCTGAAGGTCGATGTTAAACCCGTACTTCGGCGCGTTCACCTTGTATGTCGTTGCCTTACCGACGAACGCGGGAGACCCCGGGATGGTCGTAAACACCGTGTCGTGAAGCGCGGTGGGGTGCCCCTGCGCGCCCTGGAACGGCGCTAGCTCGGCTTCGATGCCGTCGCCAATCTTCAACCGCCCTTTGACTCCCTGAGAGTCAAAGACGATCGGGACCCGCTCGACGCCGGCCACCTGGCCGATGAGCTGGGCCAGATCCGCGCAGGGGCCGCCGAGCTTCCCTGTCCACACGTTCAGAATCGCCTCTTGCTGCTGGGGAGTGGTCTTGTCGTCCAGATAAACCACAATACGCCAGTTGCCTTTGAGGATGTTGCCAGGGATATGCGCGAGAGCGACGATGGTGCGCCCCGAGACATCGAGGCCGTTGACCGTCCCTTTGACAATGTGCCACGCGAGCAACCCCTCACACGTCCCGCCGTCTGGATCCTCCCCCACCCAGCACGGGCACAGAATTTTGCACGTGCAGACTTCCAACAGCTCCCCCTCGAGTTGATATGCCATGTTCGTCCTCCTTGTCTTTTCTCGGTTCGACTTATCCTGCCCGACCTTGCCTCTCGCGCATCACCTCCTTCATGAGCTTTCTCTCCGCATCACAGCAGGCGGGAAATAGATAGAGCGGCGCGGCGAGCGCCATCAGCCTCAACATCGCGGTAGATCACGGGACGCTTGAGCCCATCGGCGATGGCATGCGCCAACGCCTCGGGATCGGCTCGCTCATACTCCATCCTCACCCCCGCCCCATACCGGGTCAGTCGATGCGAGACATGGATGTTCTGCTCGAAGTGGTTCTTCAGCGGGAAGTAGAGAAAGGGCCGTTTCGTAGCAGTGAGCTCCATGCACGTGCTGAGCCCTCCCTGGACAACGGCCAGGTCGCATCCGGCCAAGTGGCTATAGAGGTCGGGGACGAACCCCCGGTACTCCAACCCCGCGATCTGGGGGAGCGAGGCCGGATCGATCCGCGGTCCGGTGACGACGATCATCCTGAGCTCCGGCATGAGCCGCTTCGCCAGGGGATACGACGCCACGACTTTTCTGAGCAGATGATGTCCCACCCCAGTCCCCCCCACGGCGGCAAAGACGACCTTTTCATCGGAGCGGAAGCCCAAGCGGGCTCGAAGGGCCTCCCGGTCGGCGAACTCCGCTGGATCGAAAGGCAGGATGTACCCCGGAAAGGCGTAATGGGCCTCGGTCCACTCCCGGATCCCGGGGAGACCCGGGCCGAACGTCCGGTCCACGATATCCTCCGGATTCCCGACAAAGAGCGCGGCGTCCCGCACACGCGGGAATCGAGCGATCTGCTCGATCATCTCCGCGTTGTAGTCGGCCGTCAGGCGCGCCTCTCTCGATCCGGGGTCGGCGTCCATAGGGAGCCAGCCGACGAAGTCGGTGAGCCAGACAAAGGCCACCCGCTTGAGCTCAGGATTCTCGTGCAGGTAGTAGTCCACTTCCCACGCCTCGTCCCCGATCACCACATCGTACGGCTCCGCCTCGAGGACGTCGTGGAGGACCATGAAGTTGGCAATAAGGATCTCGTCCATGTTTCGCCAAGCAAAGAAGCAGTGGAGGGTGTGCTCGCCGGCCTCCGATTCGAAATGGGCCGATTCCCCAGCCAGAAGCCGGCTGGCCGGGTGGACCGTCTCACCCTTCGCCTCCAGGACGCGCGTGACCGGATCTTGAGCCAGCCAGTGAATCTCCAAATCGGGATGAACCGCCCGCAATGCCTGCGCAATCGCCACGTCGCGCAGCGCGTGCCCCAGCCCAATCGGGCTCGAGATAAACAGGGCGCGCTTCCGCCGGGTCATCGCCCGTCGCCACGGCTGACGTGCGGGAACCTCGGGATCGAGGAAGTCCCTGACCATCACGTTGAATCGCACCGGGTCACGGGCGTGAGGCGCGTGGCCGGAGCCCTCGAAAGGCACGAAGACCGAGCCGGGGATCGCCGCGTGCAGCACCTCCGAGTTCGCCATCGGCTGAATGGCGTCCTCGGTGCCGTGGATGATGAGTGTGGGAACGCGGACGCGAGCCATGAGATCCGACAACGGCGTGCGGCACCCCCGCTCCTTGACCGTCGCGATGAGGATCTCGGGTGTCGTCTCAAGCCCCCAGGAGACCGCATCCTCCCGCTGCTTGGTCGAGTGAGGCTCGACAAACATCCGTTCGAAGAAGAACTCGAGGAAGTCGCTGAAGTGCGAGCACCAGTAGTGGGCGTTGTACTTCTCCCAGCCGTCGTAGCGGTCACGAATCTCGTAGAAGCCGCTGCCGAGGGGCGGGGGGGCGGTGGCGGCGCCGACCAGAACGAGGCGCTCGATACGCTCAGGGTGCTCGGCGGCGAGGATCAGCCCGTACCAGGCGCTGCGCGAGAGACAGACGAGGGACGCCCGCTCGGTGGCGGTCGCGTCGAGGACGTCGAGCGCGTGGGCGGCGGCGCGATCGTGGTCGTACCCAGTGGCCGGACGGCCGGACCGACCGTTGCCCGGCGGGTCGTAGGTGATCACCCGAAAGTACCGTGCGAAGTACGGGAGTTGCATCTTGTAGATGCGGCTGTGGACGATCTGCCAGGGAGGTACAAAGAGGACCGCCCTCTCCCCTTCGCCGTAGACCTCATAGAAGATGGAGACGCCGTGAGACTCGACGTATCCCTCGCGATCCGGATAGCGCGCGCGCATACCGAAACCTGCTATTGGATGACGGGCCGGCGGCCGGCAGCCTTCT
>JACOUJ010000120.1 GCA_016177865.1 Candidatus Rokuibacteriota bacterium | reverse complement strand
CATGTTGGGGGCACGGCTCGGCAAGTACACGCGCGACGGGAAGATCCATCCGATCCCGGGCCACAGCATCCCGCTGGCGACGATCGGGACCTTCGTCCTGTGGTTCGGCTGGTTCGGGTTCAATCCGGGAAGCACGATGGCGGCCGACTGGGCGGCGATCGCCCGCATCGCCGTCACGACGAACACGGCCGCGGCCGGCGGCGCGGTTGCCGCGTCGCTAGCGGCCTGGCTGCTGCTGGGCAAGCCCGACCTGACGATGATCCTGAACGGGTCGCTGGCCGGGCTCGTTGCGATCACCGCCCCGTGCGCATTTGTGAGCGTGGGCAGCTCGCTCATCATCGGCCTCGTCGCCGGACTGCTGGTCGTGCTCTCGGTCCTGTTCTTCGACCGCGTGAGGGTAGATGATCCGGTGGGCGCCATCTCGGTCCACCTCGTGTGCGGTATGTTCGGGACACTCGCTCTCGGCCTCTTCGCCCAGGATCAGTTCATGCCGGGTACGACCGGGAACGGTCTCCTGTACGGCGGGGGAGCGAAGCTTTTCGTCGCGCAGTTGGCCGGCGTCATCGGGGTTGGGCTCTTTACCTTCTGCACGGCGCTCATCGGCTGGGGGGTGTTGAAGGCCACGGTGGGGATCCGAGTGTCGCCGGAGGAAGAGATGGAGGGCCTGGACATCGGCGAGCACGGGATCACAGCGTATCCAGAGTTCCACGGCGGCACTGGCTTCACGACGCTGACTCCGGCCGGATCTCATCGGGCGGCTTCGACGGTCGCCACGGAGCTGGCAAGAGACGTCAACCGATAGCCAGGCGGATGGCGGGAGGTGTTTCCATGAAGAAGATCGAGGCGATTATCAAGCCGTTCAAGCTCGACGAGGTCAAGGAGGCCCTGACCGCGGCCGGGATCATCGGGATGACGATCACCGAGGTCAGGGGATTCGGCCGCCAGAAGGGACACACGGAGCTCTATCGGGGCAGCGAGTACGCCATTGACTTTCTTCCCAAGATGAAGGTGGAAGTGGCGGTCCCCGATGACCTAGCGGATAAGGTCGTGGGGATCATTACGGACGCGGCCAAGACCGGCACGATCGGGGATGGGAAGATATTTGTCCTCCCGGCGGAAGAGGCCATCCGCATTCGGACCGGTGAGCGGGGCGCGGCGGCGCTCTAGGCGAGAGAATTGAATGATCAAAAAGGAGGAGACTATGGGCAAGACCATTTCGGGATTTCTTGTGGCGATCGGAGCCGTGCTGCTCGTGTTCACGGGGGCGGCGGTCGCGGCTCCCTCGGCCCAGATCTTTATACCCTCCACAGACACGGTTCCCTTCGGGAAGTTCATGCTCGGCTTCTTTGCCTTTGTCCCCACGGGCCAGGAAGACGGTGTCCACCCGGAGTCTCTGATTGACGCGGGTCTGACCGCGGGAATTCTCCCCTTCGAGAAGATTCAGGCGGAGGTCGGGTTTGATCTGATCCGGGGGCTTGGGGAGCCGGCCAACGACAACCCGCTCTACTTTAATGCGAAGCTGGCAGTGCCGGAGGATGCTCTGGCCTCGTGGTCACCGGCTCTGGCGGTCGGGGGATACAACTTCGGCACCAAGAAGGACGTCACCAACTTCAACCTCCTCTACGGGCTGGTGGCCAAGACGATCCCGGTCGTCGGCCGCCTTTCGGTCGGCTACTACACTGGGAACGACAAGGTCCTGGTGGACGAAAATGGGAAAAAGGATAATAAGGGGATCCTTCTCTCCTGGGACCGCACCATGTCGGAGATCTCCGACAAGCTGTGGCTGGCCATCGACTATCAGGGCGGAGAAAGCTCCTTTGGGGCCTTCAGCATGGGAGCGGGGTGGAAGTTTGCTCCTAACGTGCTCTTCATCCTGGGATATACGTGGTTCAACAATACCAAGATCTCCAACCTGGAGAATTCGGTCACTCTCCAGACTTTCATCACATTCCCCTGACCGGGAACTCACCCGAGGTGTGAAGTCGCGCTGGCGGATCGTGATGGTAGATGACCACGCGCCCACCAAGGCGGCCGTTCGGGAGGCCGTAACGGTGATGGGGGGCGTCGTCGTGGGGGAGGGAAGTTCTACGGCGGAGGCCCTGCCCCTGATCGAACGCCATCGCCCGGATGTGGTCATCCTGGCCGTGGGGCTGCCCGACGGCGACGGTGTACAAGTGGCCAGGGCGGTGATGGACCGTGCTCCTTCACCCATCGTGCTTCTGACCAGCCGGACCGACCCAGGGGTAGTGGACCGGGCCAGCGCGGCGGGGGTCATGGCCTTCCTGGTGAAACCGCTCCGGTCCGAGGAACTGGCCCCCGCCCTTAATCTGGCTGTGGCCCGTTTCCGCGAGTTCGAGACCATTAGGAAGGAAAACGCGGACCTAAAGAGGGCGGTCGAATCTCGTAAACTCATCGAACGCGCCAAGGGATTGCTGATGGAGCGAGACGGTCTGAGCGAGAGCGAGGCCTTTCGCCGGATCCAGAAGACGAGCATGGATACTCGGAAATCCATGGCCGAGGTGGCGGAGGCCATCATGTTGGCGGCGAAGCTCGGCGGGGGTCGAGAACGATAGCGGTTCAATCGACCCGAAGACAACGGGGGTGAATCACTGAGCTAAGTCGTTAAGCACTAAGGTCAGTTCGAGTCCGATGTTGGACTCGAGGCAAGGCGATGGCGCCTTTTCCCGATGACGGGGGGCGCCATTTTTGTTTCTGAAAGGCAGACGAAGAAGGGAGGCCCGGCGTGAACAAGATCGAGCAGATCAAGGGCGAGAGAGACGGGCTCGATGTCGGGAACGACATTCCCCGCTATGCGGGGCTAGGGGTTGAGTCGATCGAGGAAGAAAATCTTGAGCGGCTGAAGTGGTGGGGGGTCTTTTTCCGCCGTCATACGCCGGGCTTCTTCATGATGCGGATCCGGATCCCGAACGGGATCACCAACTCGGCCCAGCTGCGAGCCATCGGTTGGATCACCAAGACCTTCGGAAGAGGAATCGCCGATATCACGACGCGGCAGCAGATTCAGCTCCGTTGGGTCAGGATCAACGACGTGCCGGCGATCCTGGATCGTCTTCTCGAGGTGGGCCTGGTGACCCTTCAGACGGGGATGGACAACATTCGGAATGTCGTCGGCTGTCCAGTGGCCGGACTCACCCCCAACGAGCTCTTCGATGCCGCTCCGGTCGCGCGGGCCTTTACGGCCATGTTCGTGGGGAGTAAGACCTACACGAACCTGCCTCGGAAATTCAACGTGACGATCACCGGCTGTCGCGAGAACTGTACTCACACCGAGACCCAGGACATCGCCCTGATTCCGGCGACGAAGGAGCTCGCAGACCAGAAGGTCAACGGGTTTAACGTCCTGGTGGGAGGCAAGAACGGCTCAGGTGGCTACCGGATCGCTTCCCCGTTGGATCTGTTTGTGAGACCGGAGGAGGCGGCTGAGGTCTGCAGCGCCATCGTCCTCCTCTTCCGGGACCACGGCTTCCGCGAAGCGAGGAACAAGGCGCGCCTCGCCTTCCTGCTGGACGACTGGGGGGAACAGAAGTTCCGCGACGCCCTCGCGGCTCGGCTCGGGCGCCGGTTTTCGAGGGCGGGTGTCGACGAGCGGGTTCCCAAGGCGACCGACCACGTCGGCATCTTCCGCCAGAAGCAGGGAGGACTGAACTATGTCGGGCTTCTCGTGCCCGTGGGTCGGGTGACCGGGGAACAGCTTCCCGAAGTCGCGCGGCTGGCCGACGCGTACGGGACCGGGGAGATTCGGCTGACCACTGGCCAGAACCTGATCATCCCCCACGTACCGGATGCAAAGATCGGGGACTTGCTGAGGGAGTCGCTCCTGAAGGTGCTCCGCTACGAGCCCTCCGAGGTCTTCCGCGGCCTCGTGAGCTGCACGGGGATCGAATTCTGTAATTTGGCTGTCATCGAGACAAAGGCCCGGGCCCTCGGGATCGCGAAGACCCTCGAGCCCAAGCTTCCGAACGGGAAGCCGATTTCAATTCACTGGTCGGGCTGTCCCGCTGGCTGCGGCAACCACACGGTGGCGGACATCGGACTTCTCGGGGTCAAGACCAAGGTCGACGGCGAGGTCGTGGACGCGGTGGATGTGTTCATCGGTGGCTCATCCGGTCCACACGCGACTCAGGGGATCAGAGTCATGGAAAACGTGCCCTGCGACGGTCTTCCCCAGGTCCTCGAGGGGCTCATCCGCTACGGAGAGTTTGAGAAGGTACGGGGACAGCTCCGAACGCTTCAACCCATGCCTCCAGTTCCCCAGGCTTCGGCCCCAAAAGAGGCAGCGGGGGTGAAACCGCTTATCCGGCTGGAGGAGCTTTGGGAGGGCGCGGCGAAAGTGGTCAGGGTGAACGGCACGGAGGCCGCCCTGTTCAATTGCCAGGGCCGGCTCTACGCGGTCCAGAACCTATGCCCGCACGAAGGGGCCGCCCTCTCTGAGGGAGTCGTGGATGGAGAAGAGGTGATCTGCCCACTCCACGCATATCGGTTCAACCTCAGGACGGGTGCGTGCACGACGGATCCTAACGTTAGAGCAAGAACGTTCAGGCTGATCTTCTCCCGGGACGGCTTCACCATCGAGGAGTAGAGCGGACGAGGGAGACACGACGAGAAAAACCGCCAAGAAAGGCTGAAAGGAGAGAAAGATGCCTTACGTCAAGCCAGACGCGGTTGTCGAAAACATGGTTCAGGCCGGAGCGAACAAAGCCAAACTCTCGGTCAAGGATCTGCTGATGAGAGGATTCTTGTCCGGGGCCTTGCTCGGGTTCGCGACCACTTTAGCCTTCACCGCGACCATACAGACGCGCATGGGCATTGTGGGCGCATTAGTCTTTCCCGTTGGCTTTGCGATGATTGTTCTGCTTGGCCTCGAGCTAGTGACGGGAAACTTCGCCCTGATTCCTCTGGCCGTCCGGGAGGGGAGAACCACCCTTGGCGAGTTGCTTTCCAATTGGGGCTGGGTCTTTGTCGGCAATCTGATCGGGGGGACGTTCTACGCGCTCTTGTTCACGCTGACGCTTCCGCCCGATTCAGAAATGGCACAGTTGATCACGAAGATCGCCGAGACCAAGACCCTTGGGTATGCCCGATTGGGGTCTCAGGGAATGGCGGTCGTCTTTAGCAAGGCGATCCTGTGCAACTGGATGGTGACGCTTGGCGTCGTCATGGCCCTGACCTCCCAATCGACCATCGGCAAGATCGCCGCCATGTGGTTGCCTATCCTCACGTTCTTCGCTCAGGGGTTTGAGCATTCTGTCGTGAACATGTTTGTCATCCCGGCCGGGATGATCCTCGGGGCGCACGTGTCAGTTTCCGAGTGGTGGCTCTGGAACCAAATTCCTGTCACTCTCGGTAACGTGATCGGCGGCCTCGTTTTCACAGGGTTGGCCCTCCATCTGACCCATCGGAAGAAGATCCTCGTCCCCGCTGGCGAGGGGGCCGCTCCAGTCACGATTGGTCGAGAGATGGCTGCGGAGCGATGACCCCAGCTCAGTCGAAGGCCCTGGCCGTGCGAAGAGTCACGAACACGCGGGGAGTGATCGGCGGGAATATGCCCGCAGGCACCGTGTATCTCGTTGGGGCCGGGCCAGGCGACCCGGGTCTGCTGACAGTGCGGGGGCTGGATCTGCTGAGGCGGGCCGAGGTGGTCGTCCATGACCGTCTGGTCAACCCGAGACTCTTAGAGGCGGCGCCGCCCCTGGCGGTGCGCATCTTTGCCGGTAAGCTCCCGGGCGGCCATAGCTTGCGTCAGGAGCGGATCAACGGCCTCCTGATCGCTCATGCCCGGCGTGGCCGCCGCGTGGTCAGGTTGAAAGGCGGTGATCCGTTCGTCTTCGGCCGGGGGGGCGAAGAGGCCGAGGCGCTGAGAGAAGCGGGGATCCCCTTTGAGGTGGTTCCGGGAGTGACCTCGGCCGTGAGCGTTCCGGCCTACGCGGGCATCCCGCTCACGCACCGGGGGCTCTCTTCCTCTTTCGCCGTGGTCACGGGCCACGAGGAGATCTGCAAGGATGCCCCTGCCGTCGACTGGGCCCGACTCGCGACTGCGATCGACACCCTGGTTGTCCTGATGGGGGTCAAGACCCTTCCCCACATTGTCAACGAGCTGCTGGCCCACGGCCGTCACCCCGAAACACCCGTAGCGCTGATCCGGTGGGGAACGACCGAGGCCCAGGAAACGCTCACCGGCTGCCTGGCGGATATCGTCGGTAAGGCCCATGCGGTGGGACTTGAGCCGCCCGTCGTGGGCGTCATCGGCGACGTCGTGACGTTGAGAGACCGGCTCCGCTGGTTCGAGGATTCTTCGCATCTTGACTTCGCCCGAGAAGAACTGGTTCCCTTGAATTCGGAGTGAGTGCGGGCCGGGGCCTCGTCCGTGTATAATTTGGTGTGTGCGTGTGAAATCAGCCGTGGCCCTCACGCTCTCGGTCGGCCTCCTCGGGGGGTGTGTCACGACTCCTCCCAAGCCGAAAGCGGGGGCACCGCCCCATCACCTGGAGGTCGGGTTCAGGAATCCGAACCCGCAGTACTCGAGCCCGAATCGGTCGAGCTTCTTCTGGACCCGCCGCCTCCTGGCGGCGAGCGTGCTGCCGGACCCGGTCGTCGATCTCCCTCGCCTGGATAATGACGGGACCTATCTCCGCGCCAACGGGACGGAGTCGACAGTCACGTGGGTGGGGCATTCGACCCTCCTGGTCCAGCTCGAGGGGGTGAATCTCCTCACCGACCCCCAGTGGAGTCGGCGCGCGAGTCCCGTCAGCTTCTTCGGTCCAAAGCGCTTTACGGAGCCGGGCCTTCGATTTGACGATCTCCCTCACATCGATCTGGTCGTGATTTCCCATGATCACTACGATCACCTCGACGCCGCGACCGTGACCCGACTGGCCGAAGTCCACCGTCCCACCTTCTTTGTGCCCCTCGGTCTCAAGAGCTGGTTCGAGGAGTTGGGGATCACGCACGTTCAGGAAATGGACTGGTGGGAGTCCCGATCGTTCAAGCACTTCACGGTGACCGCCGTTCCGGCCCAACACTTCTCTGGACGGACCCCTTGGAGGCGGAACCTGACGCTCTGGGCCGGGTGGGTGGTACGCGGGCGGGACAAGCGACTGTATTTTGCGGGGGACACCGGTTACTACGAGGGATTGAAGGAGATCGGCCGGCGGCTCGGCCCGTTTGACCTGGCCGCGATCCCGATCGCGCCGAACCTGCCGGGGGCGGCGATGCGGCCCCATCATACGAGTCCCGAGGAGGCGCTCCAGCTCCTTTTGGACGTCGGAGGGAAACGGTTCATCCCGATTCACTGGGGGACGTTCCATTTAACAGAGCCTCAGGATGAGCCGATCCGACGGGTGCAGGCAGAGGTCAGCCGGGTCGGAGTTGATCCTGACCGGATTTGGGCGTTGAAGCACGGCGAGACCCGCCACTGGTGAGAGGCGGTCGCCGGGTAAGAATCCAGACTATAATATGGTATGCCGCGGCTCAGGATCGGATTGGCCCAAGTCAACGTCACCGTTGGAGATATTCCTGGCAACACCCGAAAGATCCTAGAGTGGATTGAGCGAGGGCGGGCCGAAGGATGCGACCTTTTGGCCTTCCCCGAGCTGGCCGTCACCGGCTACCCGCCTGAAGACCTCCTCTTCAAGCCGAAGTTCATCGAGGCGAATCTCCGAGCCCTCCAGGAGTTGATTCCCGCAAGCCGTGGGCTCACGGCCATCGTGGGGTTTGTGGACCGACGGGACGGCATCTACAATGCCGCGGCGATTCTTCACGACGGCGTTCTGGCTGGCGTCTATCACAAGCAACACCTGCCGAACTACGGCGTCTTTGATGAGAAGCGCTACTTTCAGCCGGGGCAGGAGGCGGCGGTCTTAATTCGGGGCAGCACGACGATCGGGGTGAACGTCTGTGAAGATATCTGGATCCCGAGGGGTCCCGCGGCCGTCCAGGCTCAGGCCGGGGCCCGGCTGATCGTGATCATCAACGCCTCCCCATATCATGCGGAGAAGTGGCGAGAGCGGGCCGAGATGCTGTCGGCGCGGGCAAAAGAGAACAGGTGCTTCCTGGCCTACTGCAATCTGGTGGGCGGTCAGGATGAGCTGGTCTTCGACGGCCAATCGTTCGTCTTCAACGAACGGGGCGAGCGGGTCGCGATGGGTCGAGCCTTCGAGGAAGACCTGGTGGTGGTGGACCTCGACGTGGAATCGGCCGTCGGAGCCTGGCTTGACGTGAAGGCGAGCGGTGGAGGGATCGAGAGCCGGACCCCGGCCACCCGGATCGATCTCCCCGCGATCCCGGCCTCCCCCACGCCTCGGCTCCCGGCCCGGGATGCGCGACCCCTTGATCCCGTTGAGGAAGTGTACCGCGCCCTGACCCTCGGGACGCGCGACTATGTGAGGAAGAACGGATTTCAGCGGGTCGTGATCGGGCTGTCGGGCGGGATCGATTCCTCCCTCGTCGCGTGCCTCGCAGTGGACGCCCTCGGACGAGAGAATGTCGTCCATGCCGTCTCCGTTCTCGTCTCGCGGGACTCGCAGCGACGCCCGGCGACTGGCCCGCGCCCTCGGAGTCGAGTTTCACCGGCTTCCGATCACCCGCGTGTTCAGTGCCTACCGCCGGGCCCTGGCCGGTCTCTTCAAGGGCCTCAAGGAAGATGTCACGGAGGAGAACCTTCAAGCCCGGATTCGTGGCAATCTCCTGATGGCCCTCTCAAACAAATTCGGCTGGCTTGTGCTCACGACAGGGAACAAGAGCGAGCTGGGGGTCGGCTACTGCACCCTCTACGGCGACATGGCGGGCGGCTTTGCGGTGATCAAGGATGTTCCGAAGACCCTGGTCTACGCGCTCGCCCGCTATCGGAATGCGAGGGACGGCCGGCCGGTCATTCCGGAATCCGTCCTCACCCGCCCACCATCCGCCGAGCTTCGTCCTGATCAGAAAGACCAGGACACCCTTCCACCCTACGAAGTCCTGGACCCGATTCTGCAGGCCTATGTGGAGGAGGATCGCTCGCTCGGCGAGATCGTGGCCATGGGCTTCGACGAGGCGACGGTCCGACGAGTCATCGGGATGGTGGATCGGAACGAATACACGCGCCGCCAGGGACCGCCGGGTATCAAGATCACCCCGCGGGCCTTCGGCAAGGACTGGCGCCTCCCCATCGTCAACCGCTTCCACGAGGAATCGTCGGGCGCGTGACCCCCCTGGCCCGGCCCATGCCTATGCCGTAGCGCTTCACCGGGCCATGCCCAATATCGTACGCTGTCCGCTCCACGGCATCGCCTATGACGCGGACCTGGAGCAGTGCCCCGTGTGCGCCAGCGGCGAGCCCCCAACCGATCGGAGGACCGATTAGAGGCGGAGGAGCTTGGCGGCCGTCCCGCCGAGCATGCCCGCTTTGGTCTCCTCGGGCAGCGGGAGTCCGCGGATCTCGTCGATGTACCTCCGGATGTCCTTGGCGCCCTTGCCCGTGTCCGTCGTCGCTCCGGTGAAATCTTGAGGATAATCGGTCGCGAAAACCATCCGCTCAGGCTTGATCCCGGTCAAGGCGCAGCGCAGGGCGCTCGCCCCCCCCTCAAATCCGCTCATGTCGAAATAGAGTAGATCGAAATACTCATCGAATGACCGTTTCAACGGAGTGCCGAACCGCCAGGCCTTGGCCGCGATGCGCTCCTTGATGGACGAAATTCCTCCCCCGAAGTGGGCGATGACCATCTTGAGGTCGGGAAACCGGTCGAGCACTCCCGCCGCGATGAGGCGCGTCACCTGGAGAACGAGGTCCAGCTCGCGCCCAACGATGCGACTGAGATCGAATTCCTTGATCCACTCGTAACCCCGGGGGGGCATACCCGGATGGACAAAGATCGGGATTCCAAGCTCGATCGTCTTCGCATAGAAGTCAAAGAGCTTGGGGGAGTCGAGGGGATGGCCGCTGACCTGGGCGGTGATCGTGACCCCGCGAAGCCCCAGGTCGCCGATCGCCCGGTCCAACTCCCCGAGGGCGGATTCCATCGTGTCGATCAGGAGCGGGATGTGCGCCAGGCCGGCGAATCGCTTCGGGTATCGCTGCTGGAGCTCCGCGAAGGCGTCGTTGACCAGTCGGCAGTCTTCCAGCGAAGAGTCCCACCCGATGACGCACGAGAGCGCGGCCACGTCCATGGCGGCCTCATCCATGTCGCGAAGCTGCTCCTCCGGATCGTAGAGCTTCCCGTGGAGCGTGACCTTCTGCATCCCCGACTCCATCACGTCGTGACGCGTTCCGCGGGCCGCGCCCCGCCGGTCCGCGAGTTCCTTCGGGACAAAATGGTGTTGAAAGTCAATGACCATCACTCTCCTCCTTGGGTGAGCGAGCGTTCCGCGATAAACGGCATCGCCATGGCGGCGTAGATGAGCATGACCACTTCCGAGTCGCCAAAATTATACTCGAAGAGCCCGGCCACGAGGAAGCCTGCCACAGCCGCAAGGGATCCTGCCACCAGTCTTCGCTCCCGCATCGCCCCCGGTGGTAACCTCCTCCAGAGCTTGAGCGCATGTCCGAAGAAGGCAATCCAGATCCAGAGCCACGCGCCGAGTCCCAGCACTCCCCGCTCGACCGCGATCTGAAGGGGCGTGTTGTGGACGTGACTCGAGCGGGGATGGCGTGACTCCGGGTGGGCGAAGCGGGGAAGGATCTGCGAGAGCATCCCCGGGCCGATCCCTGTGACCGGATACTGCCTCACAATCGCGAGCCCACTCTGCCGAGCCCGAGCCATGCGTTGCGGGAGTAGGTGAAGGCCAGGGCCCCGGCCATGGCGATCGCGGACGGGATGAGCCACGGGGCCTCGCGGCGAGAATGGCCTAGCCGGGGAAGGAGCAGGAGAAGCGTGACCATGAGCACGCCGCCGAACGTCATGTAGATGCTGAAGGGGCCGGAGGCGCGAGGAAAGGTCCAGCGATGGCAGGGTCGCTCGAGCCAGCGCGAGAGGCGACCCCATCCCCCGGAGGGCGTGAGGTCGAAGGCGCAGATGGCCATCTGGAGAAGCCCCAGGAGCGCCGCGCACGCGATCGCGATGAAGAGCCAGCGGAGGAGGCGATCGGTCGCGTCGAGGTCGCGCAGCACATTGACGAGGAGAAAGAAAAGGACGAAGAGGAGGAGGTCCTTCGAGCCCCAAAGGCTCCGGGCCACGTCCTGGGAGGTCATCGCCGCCAGGAGACTCGCGACGACGAAGGTGGCGACCGGCCATCGGAGCGGCCATACGCTCCTGCGTCGAAGTTCCGGATCGAAGAAGTCCGGGAGCCACAGCAGGACAAGCAGAGTGATTGTCACCTGGGTCAGTGTGATGGAGAAGGCAAGGGAAATCGCGAGAATCAGGAGGAGGCCGGCAATCAAGCGGGCCCGAAGGGAGTGACCCTCAGGAGGCCGCTGAAAAAGGCCCATCTGCAGCGTTGGCTTCGTCGCTCGTCGTTGCAACGTACGACAAAGTACGCCTCACTCCTCGCTCCTCGCCGCCTTGCATCTGGACCTTTTTGAACGGCCTCCCCTAACAGAGGGTCTTGATCACTCTCTCAGGGCGCGGTGGGATCCTGGAGGTCAGGGCTGAACTGTAACGTGTAGAGGCGGCGATAGACTCCGTCGCGGGCGAGGAGCTCTTCGTGCCGCCCGGCCTCGGCGATGCGCCCGTCATTGATGACGACGATCCGGTCGGCATTCCTGATGGTGGAGAGGCGATGGGCAATGACCAGGACGGTCCGGCCCTTCATCAAGTTACTGAGGGCCTGCTGGACCATAAATTCGGACTCCGCGTCCAGATCCGAGGTCGCCTCATCGAGGATCAAGAGAGGGGCGTCTTTCAAGAAGGCGCGAGCGATGGCGATCCGCTGGC
>JACOUJ010000164.1 GCA_016177865.1 Candidatus Rokuibacteriota bacterium | reverse complement strand
GTTGGGGCGCTTCGCGAATCAGGTGTCGAGTTGGTGGTCGGAGGCCATCCCGCCCGGGTCTTTGAAGAAGTTGACCTTGTGGTCCTGAGCCCGGGAGTGCCGCTCACGCTCTCGCCGTTAGCCGCTGCGCGGCGTCGTGAGATCCCCATCATCGGGGAGCTTGAGTTGGCCTATCGCGTGATGGAAGCGGAGTTCATCGCGGTCACCGGGACCAACGGCAAGACCACGACGACCGCGCTCGTCGGAGCCCTCCTCGCCCAGGAGGCGCGCCGTCTCTTGGTCGGCGGGAACATTGGAGATCCGCTCAGTGCTCATGCGCTGGAGTTCCCTGCCCACGGCCTCACGGTCGCGGAGGTCTCAAGCTTCCAACTCGAGACGATTGAGACCTTCCGCCCGCGAGTGGCCGCCGTGCTCAACCTGACGCCTGATCACGTGGATCGCCACGGGAGCTTCGAGGCGTATCGGCAGGCCAAGGCGCGAATCTTCCTCAACCAGACGAGAGCGGACTGGGCTGTGCTCAATGCCGATGACGCGGAGGTCGCCGCCTTTGCCAAGCGGACTCTTGCGCGGGTTGTCTTCTTTAGCCGCCGCCGTCCCCTCGATGAGGGTGTTTCGCTCCGCGAGGGGTGGATCGTATGGCGGCTTGACGGCCGCGAGATCGGGATTGCCCCCGTCGAAGAGATCTTCCTCCGGGGAGATCACAATGTGGAGAACGTGCTGGCTGCCAGCGCGTGCGCCCTCTGGGCGGGTGTGGCCCCTTCGAGACTCCGGACGGCGATCGGGAGCTTTCGCGGTGTCGCGCACCGGATCGAATGGGTCAGGGAGCTCGGCGGGGTGGCCTACTATAACGATTCCAAGGGGACCAACGTTGCCTCCACGCTGAGGGCACTAGAAAGTTTTCATGAGCCCGTGGTTCTTATCGCCGGCGGGCGCGGCAAGGGCCAGGACTTTACCGCGCTGGCGAGCGCGGCGCGGGGGCGCGTCACGGTCGCCATCCTTCTCGGCGAGGATCAAGCCAAGCTTGAGGCGGTGCTGGCGCCCGTGACGAAGGTGGAAAAAGTCCGAGCGATGACTGAGGCTGTCGTGCTGGCTCGGCGTCTGGCGGAGCCCGGGGACGTGGTCCTCCTCTCACCGGCCTGCGCGAGTTTTGACATGTTCCGTGACTTCGAGCATCGCGGCGAGGTCTTCAAGACCGCCGTCCTGTCTAGGATCCGACCAGAGGTCAGCGCTTTCGGGCCCGCGCGCTCCGCCCCGCCCTGCGCTGCGCACGGCGACACGGCTCGCCATGAGGCGCTCGCTGGGGCAGCCCGGGCCAGGACCCTTGTGCGAGGAATGATCTAGATGCCGCGTCGGATGGTGCCGGACCTCTGGCTCTTCTCCATCGTCCTGGCCCTCATCGGGCTCGGGATTGTCATGGTCTATTCAGCGAGCGCCATCGTCGCCGCCGAGCGTTTCAAGGACCCGTACTTTTTCATGAAGAAGCAACTCGCGTTCGGAATTCTGGGGCTCGGCGTCTTCTGGGGAGGGATGCTCGTCAACTACCGTCAGTGGCGGCGGGTCTTCCTTCCACTCCTCGCCCTCTCGGGTCTCCTATTGATCTTGGTTCTCCTTCCTCCGTTCGGCCAAGAGATCAACGGGACACGCCGCTGGCTCCGCATGGGTTACTTCTCCTTCCAGCCGACAGAGCTCGCGAAGTTTGCCCTGGTCCTCTATCTGGCCCAGTTCCTGGCACGGCGTCGGGAGGTGGTGGGAGACTTTCTTTTTGGATTCCTCCCCCCGCTCCTCGTGACGGGCGCCATGGCCCTGCTCGTCATGGCCCAGCCAGATCTGGGGAACGCCGTGGCCCTTCTGATGATGGTCTTCTGTCTCCTCTTCGTGGCGGGGGCCCGGCTCAGGCAGATGGCGACGGTCTTCCTCCTGGCCTCGCCCCTGCTCGCCTTGGCGGCGGCCGGGGCCTCGTATCGGGTCCGGCGGCTCTTGGCGTTTTGGGATCCATGGAGCGACCCTCGCGGGTCGGGTTTTCAGATGATCCAGTCATACCTGGCCCTGGGCGGGGGCGGCCTGGCGGGGCGCGGGCTCGGCGAGTCCAAGCAAAAGCTCTTCTATCTTCCCGAGCCCCACACCGATTTCATCTTCGCCATCATCGGCGAGGAGCTGGGGTTTATTGGGGCCGTGGCGGTCGTCATGCTCTTCGGTCTCCTGATCTGGCGAGGGATCCGGGTAGGCCTCCGGGCCCCGGAGCCGTTTGGAGCCCTTTTGGCCCTCGGCTTGACGGCGATGCTGGGGACCCAGGCCCTGGTGAATCTCGGGGTCGTCGTGGGGCTGCTCCCTACGAAGGGACTCCCGCTTCCGTTCGTCTCCTTCGGCGGCTCGTCGCTGCTTGTGGCGATGCTCTCGGTCGGTGTCCTCTTGAATATCTCGCAGCACGGCCAGGGCCCGTAGCACCGTGGCGATAAGCGTCGCATCTCTTCGTTCTCGGTCGTCGGGCATCCTCAATGTACAACCGCGTACACCTCCGGCGCCCTCCTCCCTTGGGCCTCGATCTGCTCGCTTCTCGCCACGGCACGAGTGGGTGCCAAGAGCTAGGCGTGACAGAAACGTGCAGACGTTGGGCGAACAAGCAAGCTAGACCATGTTTAAGAAATATCAGCAGATTCATTTCGTCGGGATCGGCGGGGCCGGGATGAGTGGAATCGCTGAGGTCTGCCTCAACCTTGGGTACCGCGTCACGGGGTCAGACCTCAAACGCAACGAGGCGGTGGAGCGCCTCGAGCACCTCGGCGCGAAGATTTTCATCGGCCACGATGCGACCCGTGTCGAGGGAGCCCATGTGGTCGTCTACTCTTCCGCCGTGGCACGGGAGAATCCCGAGGTTCAAGCGGCTCGCCAGCGGGGCCTCCCGGTCATCCCGCGGGCCGAAATGTTGGCAGAGCTCATGCGGCTCAAGTACGGAATCGCGGTGGCCGGCACCCACGGCAAGACCACCACGACTTCCATGGTCGCGGCTGTCTTAGCCGAAGGGGGCCTCGATCCCACGGTGGTGGTCGGAGGGCGGATTGCCGCCCTCGGAACCAACGCGCGCGTGGGGCACGGGGAGTTCCTCGTGGCCGAGGCTGACGAGTCCGATGGGTCTTTTCTCAAGCTCTCCCCGACCATCGCCGTCATCACGACCCTGGACGCCGAACACTTGGACTACTATCCCGATCTCGACGCGATTCGGGCCACATTTCTTCAGTTCATCAACAAGGTCCCGTTCTATGGGGCTGCGGTCCTGTGTCTGGACGAACCCCACCTCCAGGCCCTGATCCCCAAGATCGAAAAACGGATGATCACGTATGGGATCGACAGCCAGGCGGATCTCACCGCCCGGCGACTTTCGTTCGACGGGCTCGCCTCCCGCTTCGAGATCCTCCGGCGTAGCGATCCGTTGGGCGAGGTCATGCTTTCCGTCCCGGGGCGACATAACGTCCTCAATGCCCTGGCGGCTACGGCCGTCGGTCTCGACCTGGAGATCCCGTTTCCGACGATCGCGCGGGCCCTCGCCGGGTTTAGTGGGGTGCAGCGCCGTTTCCAGATCAAAGGCGAGGCCAATGGGATCCTGGTGGTGGACGACTACGGCCACCATCCGGCCGAGATCAAGGCAACGCTGGCCGCCGCCAAGGGCGGGTTCGCGCGCCGTCTTCTCGTTGCGTTTCAGCCCCACCGTTATACACGGACCTATCACCTCTTTCAGGAGTTCCTCACCGCCTTCTATCAGGCGGACGCCGTGGTCGTCACCGACATCTACCCGGCTGGCGAGGCCCCGATCCCCGGGGTTCATGCCCGGGAGCTGGCTGACGGAATCAGCGCCCACGGTCATCGAGACGTGATCTACCTCGATGACAAGGAGGCCATCCTCGAGCACCTTTGCCAGACGGCCCGGCGAGGTGACCTCATCTTGACCCTGGGGGCCGGAGACATCGGCGCTCTCGGAGATCGGATCCTGTCGAGGCTTCGCGATCTCTCGGCGCCAGCAGACTCGGGGCGTGGGGCGGGGCGAAATCTGAGGGAAGGCCCCACCGGCACGGAGAGCTAAAGGAGGAGGACATGCTCGGAGAAATTCGGGGCGAGGTTCGCTTCAAAGAACCCCTCTGTTTTCACACCTCCTTGAGAATCGGAGGTCCTGCGGACATCTTCATCATCCCCCAGGATGCGGAGGATGTCCGCAAGGCCCTGGCCTTTGCCGAGAAGGACAAGCTTCCGTACTTCGTCCTCGGCGGAGGGTATAACACCCTGGTCAAGGACAAAGGGATCCGCGGGGTCGTCATCAAGCTGGAGGGGTGCCTCGGGCGGATGGAGTTCCATGGCGAGGAGGCCACCGTTGGGGCGGGGGCCGGACTCTCCGCCCTCATTCGGGAAGGGGCCAATCTCGGTCTGGGTGGGATTGAGTGCCTGATCGGGATCCCGGCCACCGTTGGCGGCGCGCTCGCCATGAACGCCGGCACTCACGACGGCGCAATTGGCGACTTCGTCTCAGCCGTCTACTTTCTCTACCCAGATGGAACGCTCGGGGAGCTCAAGCCTGGCAATGGGGCGTTTGTCTATCGCGGCCTTCAATTTCCCCCAGGGGCCGTGCTCCTCGGGGCTCGGATCCGATTGACCCGGCGCCCGCAGCGGGAGATCCAGGCGGATCTCAAGCAGCGCCTGAAGATGAAGAAAGCCACCCAGCCGCTGGCCCTGGCCTCTGCCGGGTGTGTTTGGAAGAATCCGTCCTCCGACTTTGCGGGACGGATCGTGGAGCGGGCGGGGTGCAAGGGGAAGCGGATCGGCGGGGCCGAGATCTCGGCCAAGCACGCAAACTTCATCGTCAACCGTGGGGGGGCCACAGCGGCTGACTTTCTGGCGTTGATGGATTTGGCCCGGGAGCGCGTCTGGAAGCAAACCCAGATCATGCTTGAGCCCGAACTCAAGGTCGTGGGGGAGTAGGGCGGGGGCATGCCGATACGCGCGAGCCTTCTCGCGCCCCGGGGAGCGCCGTCCCCCTATCGGGACGTGGCTCAACGACAGCGCCTGATCCGGGCTCAGCGGCTCCCGTTCCGGGCTCCGAGGCTTCGAGCGCGTCGCCGCCTCCGCCTCGTGTCCCTCCTGAGGGCGCTCGTGGCCTGTCTGGGACTCGCCACAATCGGCATTCTCGGCTGGCAGGCGGGGCGGTTTCTTCTGACGGATACCCTCTTCGAAATCTCCGATGTTCGGGTGGAAGGCGTCGATCGGCTCTCTCCGGCGACCATCCGGGAGGCCGCGGCCGTTGAGGGACAGAACCTCTTCGCGGCGGATCTCGCGCGCGCCCGGGCGCGCGTCGAGGCCCTGCCGGGGGTTGAGCGTGTTCACGTCACCCGCGAGTGGCCGAATCGGATCGAGATCGTGGTCAAAGAGCGCCAGCCCTTCGCGTTGATCAATGCCGGGCACCTCTATTGGGTGGATGCCGAGGGCGTGATCCTCAGGGCGCTTTCTCAGATCCCGGTCTCCCCCGGGCCGATCCTGTCAGGTGTGGAGGCAGAGCGAATGGGGCTCGGCACAAAGCTCGCCTCTGACCGTCTCGCCCAGGGCCTGTCATTCCTCCGGGAGCTTCATCGCACTCACGGCTCGCTCGCCGCGCTCCTCTCAGAGGTTGACCTGAGCCGGGCCATTGGGGTTGTGCTCTATACGCTCGACGGGATCGAGGTGCGCGTGGGCAGCGAGCGTTGGGAAGAGCGACTCGCACGTCTCGAGGCTCTCCTCGAGAGTCTCAGCGAACGAGGCGAACCGGTGGGATCCATTGATCTTCGATTTCAGGACCTGGTGGTTCTCAGGCCGAGGGGGGACCTTCACCCGAGGGGGGGGCGGTAAGCGGAGCGGTCATGAGACGGGGAGAGACCACCATCGCCGGGCTCGATGTGGGGACAACGAAGATTTGCGCCATTATCGCCGAGGTGAACCCGTCGGGGCAGATCGACATCATTGGCCTGGGCCAAAGCCCATCTCGTGGACTCAGAAAGGGAGTCGTCGTCAACATTGACTCGACCGTCGAGGCGATCAAGAAGGCGATTCAGGACGCGGAGCTGATGGCCGGCGCTGAGGTGGGGTCTGTGTACACCGGAATCGCCGGAGGACACATCCGGGGGATCAATAGCCGCGGAGTGATCGCGGTGTCGGGAAAGAGCAAAGAGGTCGCCCACGCGGATATTGACCGGGTCGTTGACGCGGCACGGGCGATCCAGATCCCGCCCGACCGGGAGGTGATTCACGTCCTCCCCCAGACGTTCACCGTGGACGACCAGGACGGGATCCGGGAGCCCCTCGGGATGTCGGGCGTCCGCCTCGAGGTGGAGGTCCACATTGTCACCGGGGCGGTGACGAGCGTGCAGAACGTCATCAAGTCGGTGAACCGCGCCGGGCTGACTGTGCGGGACATCGTGCTCCAGCCTTTGGCTTCGGCCGATGCCGTCCTCATGGCGGATGAGCGGGAGCTGGGGGTGATCCTCATTGACATCGGGGGCGGAACGACAGATGTGGCCGTCTTTCGGGACGGGGCCATCTGGCACACCTCCGTCCTCGCCCTCGGGGGCGATCACATTACGAGTGACATCGCCGTGGGTCTCCGGACCCCGACCTATGAGGCGGAAGAGTTGAAGAAGCGTCACGGCTCCGCGCTGACGGCCTTGGTGAGGGAGGACGAGACGATCGAGGTTCCGAGTATCGGCGGCCGGAAGCCCCGGGTTCTCTCGCGCCAGCTCCTCTCGGAGATCATCCAGCCGCGGGCCGAGGAGATCTTTACGCTCGCAGCCCGTGAGATCGCCCGAGCGGGTCTGGCTGACACCGCCACCGCTGGAGTGGTGGTGACCGGAGGGTCCGCAATTATGGAGGGGATCCCGGAGCTGGCGGAGCAGGTCTTCGACCTCCCGGTCCGCCGAGGACACCCCATGGGGGTCGGCGGGCTGGCGGATGTGGTGTCGAGCCCGATCTATGCGACCGGCGTCGGGCTCGTCCTCTTCGGCGCCCGACGCCGGTCACAGGGGACCGTACTGGCCGGACATGATGGGGCCGGGGTGAGAAAAATTATCAGGAGGATGAGGGAGTGGTTCACCGAAATCTTTTGAGGGAGGCGCGATGACTCCAAAAGACCGACGACCGGAAGAAATGATTCTCGAGGTCAGGGACCGGCGCCGCCCGGTCTCGGGAGACAAGGGAGGGGCCATGCCGGAGCGCGAAGGACTTGCCGGGCGCAGGTTGGAGCTGGTGGATGAGAGTGAGACGGCCCGGATCAAGGTGATCGGGCTCGGCGGCGGCGGCTCAAACGCGGTCAACCGGATGATCGCGGCCCGGTTCGTGGGCGTGGACTTTATTGTGGCCAACACCGACCTCCAGGTTCTCCGGGCCTCACCGTCGCCGACCAAGATCCAGATTGGGGCCAAGCTCACCGGCGGGCTCGGTGCCGGCTCGGATCCCGCCGTCGGGCGCCGAGCGGCAGAAGAAGATCGGGACAGACTCGCCCAGGTCCTGGACGGGGCCGACATGGTCTTCGTGAC
>JACOUJ010000435.1 GCA_016177865.1 Candidatus Rokuibacteriota bacterium | reverse complement strand
ATCGCCGCCCTCGCCCGTCAGGGCAACACAGAGATAAGACTCCAGCTTGCGAACCGGGAGACTTGGAACGAGGCCCTCCGGGTGTTGGATGAGTTCCCCTCGTATGAAAGAAAAACGACTGACCAGGCGACAGCGACGATCACGCTCGGCCTGAGAGCTTCAGAGGCGGCGCGCCTCAGGGACGATGCGGTCCGCGTGGGGCTGACGAAGATCCGTAACCGCGTGGACCCGGAGGGGATGAAGGAGCCCACAATCCAGCGCCAGGGGGAGAACCGCATCCTCGTCGAGCTGCCCGGCTTCGAAGACGCCCAGCGGGCCAAGGCCAAGATTGCGCAAGTCGCGCTCCTGGAGTTCAAGCTGCTGGACGAAACGGCTGATGTGAACAGAGCGCTTCAGGGCGAGATTCCGGAAGGGGACGAGCTTCTCTGGCAGCGGGACGTAGACAGGAAGACCAAGCAGGAGCGGAGGGTTGCGTATGTGGTAAAGAAGCGCGCCATTCTGACCGGCGAGCTCCTTCAGGGCGCGGAAGTGCGCCCGGACACGCAGACGGGCGAATGGGGCGTGTCGGTCGATTTGAACCGGGACGGGGCCCGCATCTTTGGCGAAGTGACCGCTCAGAATGTGGGGAAGCAGCTCGCCATCATCCTGGACGGGAACGTCTACTCCGCCCCGGCGATCCGGGAGCGGATCCCTTCAGGCCAGGCCCGGATCACGGGCAACTTCACGCCCGAGGAGGCCCGGGATCTGGCCGACGTCCTCAGAGCCGGCGCGTTGCCGGCCCCGGTCGCAATCCTTGAGGAGCGTACCGTCGGTCCCTCCCTTGGCGCCGACTCCATCCGCAAGGGACTCATCTCGATTCTGGCCTCGGCGGCCGTCGTCTTTGCCTTCATGCTCGTCTACTACCGGCTTTCAGGCGCGATCGCCGACGTGGCCCTCCTGCTGAACCTTCTGATCCTCATGGCGGCCATGGCCGGCTTCCACGCCACCCTCACGCTCCCCGGGATCGCCGGGATCGCGCTCACCATCGGGATGGCGGTGGACACCAATATCCTGATCTTCGAGCGGATCCGGGAGGAGTTGAGGACGGGGAAGACGGTTCGGGCCGCGATCGAGGCCGGCTTCACCCGGGCGTTCAAGACGATCATTGATACTCACGTCACGGTCCTGGTCTCGGCCGCGATCCTCTACCAGTTCGGGACAGGGCCAGTGAAGGGGTTCGCCGTCTCCCTCGCCATCGGCATTGCGGCGAGCCTTTTCACCGCCGTCTTCTTCACCCGGCTCTTGTTCGATCTCATCTATATGGGCCGGCGGCGACTCACGGCCTTGTCCATCTAGGGGAGGGTTCATGCTTCAAATCTTTGTCAACCCGAACTACGACTTCATCGGAAAACGACGGTGGGCCTACCTCATCTCCCTGGCCTTCATCTCCCTCGGGGTGGGCTCCATGGTCCTCAAAGGAGGGCTCCACTACGGAATCGACTTTTCCGGCGGGACACTGATTCAGGTCCGCTTTGAGAAGCCCGTGGCGATAGACGCGATCCGCGGCACCCTGGACCGGATCAGGCTCGGGGAGAGCGTGATCCAGGAGTTCGGGGATCCTCGGGAGTTCTTGATTCGGGTCGCGAGCTCAGGCGCCGAGGTGGCGCGATCGGTCCAGGACGCGTTGACACGGGAGGCGGCCCTCGGCCCCGTCGAGATCCGCCGGGTGGAGTTCGTGGGGCCCCAGGTCGGGAAGGACCTTCAGCTCCAGGCCGTGTACGCCGTGGGGCTCGGGGTGGCCGGGATTCTCATCTACATCGCGTTTCGCTTCGACATCCGAGGGGGGATCGCGGCGATCCTGGCCATCTTCCACGACGTCCTGGTCTCCCTCGGGGCCCTCTCCCTCACCAACCGGGAAATGTCCCTCCCGGTTCTCGCGGCCCTCCTCACCATCATCGGCTACTCGGTGAACGACACCATCGTCGCCTACGATCGGCTCCGCGAGAACCGCGGCAAGGCGCTCAAGCGGGGGGCCCCCCTGGCGGAGCTGATGAATGGGGCCATCAACCAGACCCTCTCCCGGACGGTGCTCACGGCCCTGACGGTCTTCATGTCGACCACGGTCCTCTTTTTCTTCGGCGGGAAGGTCTTGGAAGATTTCGCCTTTGCGCTTACCATCGGAGTCATCACAGGGACCTACTCAACCATTTACATCGCGGGGTCCGTGATCGTGGATTGGGATCTCTGGGCCAGGGGACGGGCCCAGGCCAAGAAGGTGATGGCCAAGGCGTGAAAGGTCTTCATCTGAAGCGAAACAGGCTCACGTATTGATCAACCCAGGTGGAGGAGGTCCAGGCCCTTCGAGCGCCGGCTTCGCCCGACCCGCCTCACGGCGGGTGCCCGCAAAGGTACGCTCGCTCTGCTCGCAACTTCCGCGAGGGGAAGCCGGGGGAGGTTCGGCCCCCGGCGGGGTGGCGCGGCTTGAGCGCGGCGCGCGCGAGACGCGTCGGGGAACTGAACAGGGGGGCGTGCCCCCCTCCGAGTCAAAAAAGGAGGACAATCATGGCTGACATGATCCGTCAAGTTGATTACTTCTACGTTGAAACCCAGGATAAGCCGGGGGAAGGGGCGCGGGCCCTCGCCGTCCTGAGAGACGCCGGGATCAGTCTTCTCGCGTTTTCCGGCTTCCCCAAGGGCCGGCGCGCCCAGCTCGACTTCATTCCCGCCGATCCGGCCGCCTTTAGAGCCGTTGCGAAGAGAGCCAAGTGGAAGCTCAAGGGACCCAAGAAAGGGTTCCTGATTCAGGGAGAGGATCGCACCGGCGCGCTCGCCGAGATCATGGAAAGGCTGGCGGCAGCCAAGATCAACGTGACTGCCAGCGACGCTGTCTGCGCCGGGGCGGACCGCTACGGGGCGATCCTTTGGGTCAAGCCGCGGGATGTGAGGCGCGCAGCGAAGGCGCTCGGCATCTAGCAGGCTGATGAAAAAGGCCCATCTGCGGCGAACGCTTCCTCGGAGGGGGCCTCGACGGCCCCCTTCCGAACCTCCCCCCGGAGGTTTGCGCCGGCGAAGCCGGCGCTCGAATCGCCGCCTTGCATCTGGACCTTTTTGATCCGCCTGCAGTGGGAAGGGTGTTTTTCAGCACCCCTGGTAAACGGGCCGGGACGGAAGCGCTCGCGATGACAGTCGGAGAACTGCTCGCCAGGTTCCCTGAAATCCCGAAGGACCTTGGCAATGAGCCCCTGCTCGGCGAATACGCGACGGCCTTCGACAATCTGATTCGCGTCGCGAGAAAGCCCACCCCGTGTGTCCGGGATCACGACGCGGACCACGT
>JACOUJ010000430.1 GCA_016177865.1 Candidatus Rokuibacteriota bacterium | reverse complement strand
CCTTTCTGCCGGGCCACTTCGGCCAGGATGTCGGGAGTGGACGTGAGCTCGATGGAGAGTCCCTCTTGCTTGGATCGGATCTTCGCCGGGAGGGAGCGCTTGGGACGGTAATCAGCGACCGCGGCGGCCTTGACCACCACCGTGGCCTCGGGGAGGGCGCGAAGCGTCGCGTCCCGCATCTCCTCGGCGCTCTCAACGTGAACCGGTGTCGCGCCCGCGGGAGGCTCAAGGGCGGTTGGCCCCGAGATAAGGACGACCCGTGCCCCACGACGGATCGCAGCGGCAGCGACGGCGTAGCCCATCTTTCCGGAGGAGCGATTGGAGAGGTAACGTACGGGATCGAGAGCCTCCCGGGTCGGGCCCGCTGTGATCAGAAACGCTTCCCCCAGAAGATCCAACTTGGGAGACAGACGCCTGAGCACGGCCTCTAGGATGACATCCACTTCAGGGAGCCGACCTTGTCCGGTAAGCCCCGAGGCCAGCTCTCCGATTTCCGGATCGAGGACCTCCACCCCGCGCGCCCGGAGCGTGGCCACATTGGCCTGGACCGCCGCGTGGTCGTACATTCTGCCGTCCATGGCCGGGACCACGAGGACCGGGCCGCGAGCAGCCAGAAGCATGGTGGTGAGGAGATCATCGGCGAGACCGTGAGCCGCCTTGGCCAGGAGATTGGCGGTGGCCGGGGCGACGACGATGAGGTCAGCCTGTTCCGCCAGCGCGACATGCTCGACGGGGGCGTCGCCCTCCGGATCGAAGAGGTCCAAGAGGACAGGGCGGCGGGAAAGGGTCCGGAAGGTCAGCGGGCTAACAAACTCTTTCGCTGCCTCCGTCATCACGACGGTGACCCCGGCCCCCAGGCGGATCAACTCCCTGAGGAGGAAGACCGCCTTGTAGGCGGCAATGCTCCCCGTGACTCCGAGGATCACCTCGCGCCCGGCAAGGGGCGTCACGACCCCTCCCGCCCCTCCCCGGCCGACTCTTCCTTCAGACGATAAGAGATCTTCCCCGCGGCAATCTCCTCGAGGGCGACCCCGGTCGGCTTCTTCCTCTTGCTTTCCACGATGGGGATCGCCCCTCGATTGAGCTGGCGGCTCCGCTTGGCCGCCAGAACGACGAGGAGATACCGGTTCCCGATCTGATCCAGACAGGGTTCAACTGGTGGAAACGACATCTAGCTCTCTCCTCCTTCATCCAGGTCTGGGATCGCCAAGGTGAGACGCGTGGTCCGCGCCCGCTCAGCCACGATAATGGCCTGAAGCTGGTGGACCGCTTCATCCAGATCCTCGTTCACGATCAGATAGTCATACTCCCGCCACGCCGCAATCTCCTCACGCGCCCGCCCGAGGCGCAGGGCAATCTCCTGGGGGGCGTCCGACTTCCGCTCCAGGAGCCGCTGCTCCAGCTCCTTCATCGAGGGGGCGAGGACGAACACGTAGACCCCTTCCGGATAGCGCCCTCGAAGCTGCCGGGCCCCCTGGGTGTCAATATCCAGGAGGATGTCCTCACCCCGTACGCGGGCTTGCTCGAGGAAGCGAGCCGAGGTTCCGTAGAGGTTTCCATGCACCACGGCCCACTCGGCAAGCTCTCCCCGCCCCGCCATCTGACGAAAGACCGACTCCTCCACGAAGAAGAAGTCCCGTCCGTCCACCTCGCCTGGGCGGGGCGACCGGGTCGTGTACGAAACGGAGTAGGCTAGATCAGAAATGTGTTTTCGAATCTCCTCGCACAGACTGGTCTTCCCGGCCCCTGAGGGGGCCGAGACGACGATCAACATCCCCCGGCGCTGGATCACACGCGTCTCAATCGTCCCATTGACGGCCGGGAGTTACTCAATGTTTTGGACCTGCTCGCGGAGCTTCTCCACAGCCCCCTTTGCAATCAGGACCAAACGCGTCACCTCTAGGTCGTTGGCCTTCGCCCCGGTGGTGTTCACTTCGCGATGCATCTCCTGGACCAAGAAATCCAGGGATCGCCCGACCGGCCCGCCGCTTTCGAGTTGCTCCCGGAATTGAGCGAGGTGAGAACGGAGGCGCAGAAGCTCCTCCGCCACGTCGCTCTTCTCCGCCAAGAGGGCGACTTCCATGGCGAGCCGCTCCTCGCTCACCGAAAGCCCCTCGGCCAACTCCTTGATCCGACCCCGAAGTCGCTCCTGATATCGTTGGAGCAGTTCAGGACGGCGCTTCTCGATCAGCTCGGCGCTCTCCTCCAGCGTAAGGAGATGACGGGTGAGCTCGGCGTTGAGGGTCTCACCTTCAGTCTGCCTCATCCCCTGGAGCGCCTCAAACGCCTGACCCAGGGCGGCGCGCAAATGGGATTCCACCTCATCAGAGAGCGTTTCTTCCTCCAGCGTGAGGACACCCGGACACTGGAGAATCAAGGGGAGCGTGACCTCATCGTCGAGACCGACTCCGCTTGCCAACTCCCGGAGCCGGGCCAGATAGGCGCGGGCGAGAGACAGGTCAACCTTGGGCCGTGGCTCGGTCCCGCCAAGGCGCTTGGCGGTCACCATCACGTCGAACCGACCCCGATGGAAACGGGCTTGAAGAGATCGGCGGACTTCGAGCTCCAGAGAGACAAACTCTCGGGGGAGCTTCAGAGCAACTTCAAGAAAGCGGTGGTTCGAGGAGCGGGCCTCCACGGTCAAAGCCAACTCGGGCGTGGAGCGTTCCGCCCTCCCGTACCCCGTCATGCTCGAGACCGCCATTCTCCTCCCGGTGTTGAAAACTTCTTCAAAGACGAGATCTTATCGTATTCCATTCTACCGCGACTGTCAACGATCCCCGGCCTAATTTCATTGACATCGGCCAATGGCCGGGCTATACGATGTCATGCGAACACGGTCCAGAGGGAAAGACCTCCTCGGCTCGCTCGTTTCCGTCCTGATCTCTCTGACCCTGGTCATTTACCTCCTCCGCCAAATTGACCCAAGAGAACTTCTGACGACGCTCGAGCGCCTCTACTGGCCCAGCGTCGCGACCTACGTAGCCCTCTCCCTGGCCGGACTGACCGCGCGCGCCTACCGCTATTTTCTCCTCTTGTCGGGCCGGGTCGGGCTGGGGAGCCTCATGATCGTCACCCTGGTCAGGAATCTCTTCGTGGATCTGGTCCCCGCTCGGATTGGCTCGCTCGCGTATGTCTACGTCGTGACCCAACGCTGTGGAGTTCCGCTCCGTGATGGCCTCGCCTCGTTCCTCCTGGCCTTTGTCTTCGACTTTCTCGCCATCGCCCCGCTCCTCCTCTTGGCCCTTGCGGTGGTCGGAAGCGGGGTGACCGGATGGTGGGTCTTACTCTTTCTCGGCGCAGTCGTCACCATCAGTTCCTTCTTAGCCTATTATGCGCTCGCCCCCGCGCTCCACCTCATCGCCAGGGTCTCCGCTCGGATTCCTCGGCTTCAGGGAACGGGGGCCAAGGCGTCGGAGACTGCTGAGAGCCTACGGGAGATCCGGAGGCGGGGTGTGCTCGGGAGGGTGTTCTGGGTTTCTGTGGCGGTCCGCCTGTTCAAGTTCTCCGCGTACTACGCCCTGCTCCACGCGGTCCTGGTCTCTCACGGATTTACTCTAGCGACCCTGAAACCATTTCATGTTTTTCTGGGGGTCGCGGGCGCTGAGCTTTCCGCTACCCTGCCGATCCATTCGTTCGCCGGGTTTGGAACCTATGAGGCCGCCTGGACTTTGGGCTTCACGCGTCTCGGCTTTTCCAAAGAGCTAGCCATCCTCTCTGGCTTTGCCACCCATCTTCTCTCGCAGATCCACGACTATAGCCTGGGGCTTCTCGCCCTCCTGTGGGTCATGCGCCCGGGGTACCGGCGGCAGCGCCACTAAGCGCCGGACCCGCGGGTGGCGTCGGGGATGCCTCCGCAGAAGGCGAAGCCACCGCGTGCACCGATCAACCCAGGTGGGGGGGGCCAGGGGGAGGAGTGGTTGGGACTCCCCCCCTGACAATCAGATTGCGGCTCCCCGGCTTCACGAGCGGGGGAGAGCCCTGGCGGCAGAACGGGCAGGTCTCGGGCGGGAAATTTTCGATCGCCAACGTCACAAGGGCGGCGTGCTTGACAGGGAAGGCTGCCGCCCCGCCGCTTCGATCAATCAAGGCGCCGACCCCGGCAACCACTCCACCGAGAGCCTCGACCACTCCCATAACTTCCTTCGTGGACCCTCCCGTCGTCACCACGTCCTCCACCACGAGGCATCGCTCTCCAGAACCGATAGCGAACCCCCGGCGAAGATGCATCTTCCCTCCCTCGCGCTCAGCAAAGAGGGCCCGAACTCCAAGGGCCTGAGCCACCTCGTGGGCCACGATGATCCCGCCAAGCGCAGGGGCAATCACGAGATCGAGTTGCTCGTCTCGAAAGTGGCTCGCCAGGTCGGACCCCAAGGCTTCGGCAAACTTGGGGTGCTGGAGGACCAGGGCGCACTGAAGATAGGTGGACGAATGAAGACCGGAGGTCAGGAGGAAGTGGCCGGTGAGAAGCGCGCCAGTCTTTCCGAAAAGGGCCAGAACCTCTTCAGAGGTCATCCTCGATTCATCTCTTCGATGACAGCCCGGGCTGCGGCCGCTGGATCAGGCGCCCGAGTAATGGGACGGCCTATCACAAGGTAGTCGGCCCCGGCCCGGAGCGCCTGACCCGGTGTGAGGCT
>JACOUJ010000429.1 GCA_016177865.1 Candidatus Rokuibacteriota bacterium | reverse complement strand
GATTTGGCTGATGCGCTCGTGCTCGCCGGTGGTCCCGAAATAGTCCAGCGTCCTCTGGATCTCCGTCCCCAGTTCCTGAGTCACCGACTCGCTCACATTTTCCACCTCTGACCCAAAGCTTCCGCCGGCGTCAGGGTCCCGAAGCAGGGGTTCGGCCTGGGCCGCGTCGGTACCCAGCCGCCGGCCGAGGGCTCCGACGATTTGCCGCCCCCCGAAGAGGATGTCTCTCGCGTAGACGCAGTTCCCCCTCTGGATGATGTTCGTGTTCGTGACCTCGGCCCCGACATTGACAAGGGCCACAACTTCTCCTTTCAGCTCGGGGTAATTCACCTCGAACTGGTTCTCCAGGGCGAAGACGTCGGCATCCACGACGACCACCTTGAGGCCAGCCGCCTCGGCGACCTCGACGTAAGACTCGACCCTTCCCTTTTTAACCGCCACGAGCATGACCTCGATCTCCTGTCCCCCCTTGTCAACGATCTGGAAGTCGAGATTCACGTCATCGGTATCGAAGGGAATGTGTTGCTCCGCCTCCCACCGGATCGACTCCGCCAACTCGGCCTGGGACATCTTCGGGAGCTTGACCCGCTTCGCGATCACCGACCCCCCGGAGACCCCGATGACCGCGTCCCTCGTCTCTATCCTCGCTTGGCCGAGCGCAGCCGAGATCGCGGCCTGGACTCTGGCTGGGTTCCGAATCTCTCCGCCTTCGACGACGCCGGAGGGAATCTCCGTGAGCCCGAACCCCGTCAGATGGTAGCTCGAGCCGGCTCGCTTGAGCTCAACCGCCTTGACTGAACTGGACCCGACGTCGAGGCCGATCACTTGCGGTCGCTTGCGTTTCGCGAATAGCGCCATGGTCTCTCTGCTCGCTAATTTGTCAAGTGGTTCGAAACATAAAAAACATAAAAACCGTAAGAAAGTGAAGAAACGCTAGCAGAACGGCTAACACTAACCCTCGGATGCTTGTATGTGTTTGCAGTCTTTTTAATCATTTTTCAGGATTTAAGTTTATGTTGCGGGTTTTCCCAAGTCAAGAAAAAAGAGGAGATCTGACAGGTGTTCATTAAACTATTGAAACAATTAGTATATTTTCCATTTTATCAAATCCCTCTAGTTTATTGAGGTTCGGTGAGAGAAAGAAAAACAGGAACGGAATTACGCCCGGCTCCGGGAAAACGATCAGGGAATTACGCCCGCCTGCGGCCGGCCAGGAGCCCGCGGACGGTATTGAGGAAGTCCGGAAGGTCGAAAGGTTTGGGAATCACGAAGTCGACCCCCAGCTCTTTTGCCCGGCCGGTTGCTCTAGCCCAGTCAAACCCTGACATGAGGACGACGGGCGTTGTCGTCTCCGCTTTCTTAACGGCCTCGACGACATCCCAGCCAGGGACGTCGGGGAGGGTGAGGTCAATGACGGCGAGGTCGAACGGGCCCGAACGCTCCCGCACCTTCTGAATCCCTTCAAGGCCGGACCCGGCAACCGTCACACGGTACCCTGCATCCCGAAGCAGCTCCACGAGCACGGTCCTGACCGTCTCATCATCATCCACAACAAGCACCTCGCGGTCTTCGTCCCGAATGTCGGCCGGCACCAACCCGCTCTCGCCTGCGGTGGGCGTGCGGAGCGTGACCGTGGTTCCCTTCCTCGGCTCGCTCTCAATTGAAGCTTCCCCACCGTGGCGCGCCATGATCCCATACACCAAGGCGAGCCCCAGGCCAAGAGACATCTCTTCCCTCGCCGAGAAAAACGGCTCGAACGCCCGCCGCTTGACCGACTCCGACATCCCGACGCCCGTGTCAGAGACGGAGATGAAGCCTGACCCCCCCTCGGTGCCCGTCCGGACAGTGATCGTCCCGCCCAGGGGCATTGACTCCACGGCATTGGCGATCACCTGAACCACAGCCTCCCTAAGATCTTCCTCGACACCCAGGATCGGGGCATGTGCTCCGAAGTGTGTGGTGAGCTCAATCCGGATCCCCTTGGCTGCCGGTTCATCACGCCACTTCGGCCGGGTCTGCTCGATCGCCTGCTGGACAACGTCGTTGAGATCTATCCGCCCCAAGGTCTCCGACGAGCGCGCGCGGCTGAACTCCTGGATCTGCGTGAGGGCCTGGATCCCCGTCCGTGTGGCGTGCTCGATCTCGCCAAGGCTTGAGGTTAACTCCTTGGCCTTCTCCCGCTGTGCCTTCAGGAGGAGGAGCTGGGTACGGCCGAGGATACCCGCGAGAACGTTGTTGAAAAGTTGTCCCACGCCACTGGCCATATTCCGAAGCGCGTGCATCTTCTCGTCCATGGGGACCTGAGCGATCTCCGCGGCCTCTACCGCCTGAGCCGCTTGGAGTTCCCCTAGGCGACGCCGCAGCCGAGCCACCTCCTCCCCGTCACCTTTAGTCCCCTTTGCGGCCTCGACCGGAACCTCCCGGATCACCTCCTTGACGATCTGAACCTCCTTCACAACCTCAACCGGCACTTCCTTCACGACCTCCTTGACCACCTCAACCGGGCCGGCTTGGGGCTGAGTGACGCGAAGCAAAGAGGTAAGAAGCTCAGCACCCAGGCGGAGCGCCGCCAGCTCACCGCCGTCGGCTGGAGCGCCCTGGGAGCGACCGACCGCGAGGAGTCCGAGAACCTCCTTGCCGATCCTGAGGGGGAGAAGCCCCGCCACGCCAATCCCCTTTGCTGGACGCGTCAGCCAGACCGGGTCCGCCTGTTTCAGGGCTTGGCCCAGTTGGTCCTGGGGAATGGCCGAAAGGGGCTGGGTGTGGCCAGACGGGGCGAGCCACGTGAAACTGGTTCCGGTGGGAATCGCAGCGGCGACAAATTCTACCCCTCCAGCGGTAGCGACAGCCGGAAGGAAGGTCACCACCGCGTCCTCCGGCTTGCCAA
This sequence comes from Candidatus Rokuibacteriota bacterium, assembly GCA_016177865.1. Taxonomy (GTDB): domain Bacteria; phylum Methylomirabilota; class Methylomirabilia; order Rokubacteriales; family JACOUJ01; genus JACOUJ01. The sequence goes on along the minus strand of JACOUJ010000429.1, from coordinate 1,707 downwards.
CCTTTCCCAGCGCTGACTGGTGGGCCACGAGGAGGGATTCAATCCAACTTGGCGTCTCGGGCTTGGCTGGCTGGCCTTTCGTGGCAGGCTCTGCGGCCTGCCCGCTCTCTCCCAATTGTTTCAGCAACTGGATGAGGAGGGTGGCGCCCCTGATGCTCATCACTTCGACGCCAGGCGGCTTGATTGAGAGAAGCCGCTCATACTGGCGGTCATCCCCGTTCACTTCGAGGATCAAGTTGGCATCCGTGCGGAAGACCGCCATCCAATTCTTCTCGAGCGGAAGCTTGAGGCTCTTGGCGAGCTTGGCACCCTCGGAGCGGTCGCTTGAATCTGCGACCACGGTGATCTCGACAGCCGAGACCTTCTTGAGGGCCTCGATGGCGTCAACCATCTCGGCTCCCGTCCCTACGAGTCCGAGCCGAACAGTGGTATCAGAGGAAGACGAAGCTGCCATTATCCGACACTATACCCTCGGATTCGCTTCAGAGCAACACATTTGAGACTAAATCCAATAGATGCAAAGTAGAAGCCAGAAAAAGAAGGCTTAAGTCCGATCTCCAGAAATCGGGCGTCGCCAAGCCCGGTGGTGGGTCTTCAGTCTGCCCCGGGGCCGGCCCTAAACACCTTAACCGAAAGATACTTACCCCAATCCTGCTACCGCCCTTGACGCCACGTGTAGGTGTTAAAGCCCAGCCCAGTCGTCGCGACGACAAAGTTCCCCAAGGCAGGGAAAAAGGGCGGGACGATCCCCCTGAGCAGGTAGCGCTGGTCATGGCTCCAGGTGGTCGCGTAGCCGTGCACCAGGGTGGCTCCCGAGAAGGTGCCGAATGGGCCAAAGGTCATCTGGATCACCCCACCAAGGAGACTCGCACTGCCCTCCGCAGGCCTCGTGCTCTGCCGGGCAACCTTGAACTCGCCCCCGGCTCCTCCATTGAGACTGGGGGTCATCACGATGAAGTGAAGGTCAACGGGGCCAAAGCCATCGGGCGAGTCAATGACGACGTCGCCATCCCAGGAAACAAGGCCGAGGACGTTATCCACCCCGATCTGGTCATCGCCCCCTCCCCAAACCCCGTCGGCGCCTCGCGGGTCCACCTGATACCGGAGGTGATGTGTGATGTTGATGGTCCCATCGGCAATGAGGTCGAGCAGGGTGTCCCGATTAACGGCGGCGGCGCCCGTGGTCGGCCCGTGGAGGGCTTGGATACCTCCGGAGTCCACAAAGACTACGCCGTTGGTGAGACCACCAAGGGTCTGGGTGGTGATCCCTGGCTCCGGCGTCCACGGGTCGCTTGCGCTTGCCGTGCACTGGCTCCCACTCCAGCGACACTGGTGACTCACGGTTGTGGTGCGCCCGACACGGTCCACGGTGATCACTGTGCGACGCATCGAGCTGGTCTGGATCAAAAACCGTTGGCCGGTGATCCCCCCGGGATTAGCCGCCAACTCGAAGTCAACCGCGGGCCCCTGGATATAGATCCCACCCGCGGTTTCTCCCGCTGCTGTGGCTCCCACGTGAACACTGTAGTTGGCCGGTAGTGTGGGAGTGGTCCCACCCAGGGCCGCGTTCCGCTGAGCCGAACGGGCTCCGCTCCCTGGGAGCGGGATCGGGTCGATCGCCGGGGTTGTGGGATCATAATCAAAGCTTCGGTCGAAGCCGGCGCAATCAACTTGGGTACAGGCAATCGCGTTGGGACCCAGCTTGGG
>JACOUJ010000428.1 GCA_016177865.1 Candidatus Rokuibacteriota bacterium | reverse complement strand
CGCCGAGTACAATCTGGCGCTGGGGGAGAAGCGGGCGCAAGCGGTCAAAGATTACTTGGTAAGCCTGGGGGTGAGCCCGGGTCGTCTCACGACCGTGAGCTACGGCGAAGAACGGCCGCTTGACCCCGGCCACAACGAGCTGGCTTGGTCATTGAACCGTCGGGCCCATTTCCTCCTCCGGGCCCGTTAGGAGAGAGTATGAAACGCTATGCCCTCTGCACCTTCGCGATCCTTGCGGGTTTGGCGTGGCTGCCCCTGGGGGCCCGGGGCCAGGGGCCCGTGCCCGCCGTGGGGAGTTGGGCCACGTACCGGTTCACCCCCTCTTTGCCGGAGCGTCAGCAGATCATCGTTCGGGAGACGATGACCGACGGAACCATCCGGATCCGCTTGGAGGAAGGCCCTCCTCCGACCCGCCCGAGCTTTTTCATCACCTATGCCATCGTGGGCGAAACCGCCGATGGGAGATGGCTCCAGGTAACGACGCATCAGACCCCCGACGGACCGGCGCTGTCGACGACCCAGATCCTGATTTCGAAAAAGGACGGAAAAGCTCTCCGGAGCCAGATCCTTGGCTCACGGGGCGTGATCTCGACGCCGGAGAACGAGCTCCGCCCTCTGAGAGAGAGCCGGGTCAGCGGGACCCGGGAGGAAGTCACGGTGCCGGCCGGTCGGTATCAGGCCGTTCGGGGAAAAGTTGGACCGATTGAGGTTTGGGTAAGCGACCAGGTACCCGCCATGGGTGTGGTGAAGGCCGCGCTCAGTAACGGCACGCTGGAACTCCTCAAAGCGAGTCCCAGCGGGGCGAAGGATCTTCTCAAGGGCCGCCGGACATGAGACCATCATGGCGCAGTTCTATGCGATCCTGATCACGGTCTTCGCCCTGGCCCTCGCGCTCTTCGCGATCCAGAACACCGATCCCCTGACCGTGCGCTTTGTGACCTGGAGCTTCACCGCCTCACAGGCGGCGACGATCTTGGGCGCGGCCTTCGTCGGAGCGATCATCGGAGTCCTCCTGACCCTCAGAGGGCAGATCCGGGCTCGACGCGCGGCGCGAAAGGCCGAGGATCGCCTTCGGGAAATCTACCGCCCCAGAGAGCCGCAATGAGCGCCAGGAATCGTCATGAGTCCTGAAGAGCGGGACCGGTTGCGGGCAGAAATGATCAACCTCCTGGAGGCGGAGCGCCAAGAGGAGCTGGCCCTCCGCCTGGAGGAGACTCATCCGACGGACATCGCCGCGCTCCTTCGTGAGCTTGGCGTGGAGGACCGGGCGCGGGTCTTCCGGCTCCTCGCGCAGCAGCAGGCCGGCGCCGTCCTCCACGAGACGGACGATCAGAGTCTCCTGGAATTGGTCCGCGCGTTGGATGAGGACGAGCTGACGGAGATCCTGGGCCGGATGCCCCCGGACAACGCCGCAGCGGTCGTCAGCGACCTGCCGGAGGCCGAGGCTGAGAAGCTCCTCGACCTCATGGAGGAAGAAGGGGCGGAGAACGTTCAGGAGCTGTTGAAGTACGGGGAGAAGACCGCCGGTCGGATCATGACCCCGGAGTTCCTGGCGGTCTACGAGGAGACTCCAGTCAGCCAGGCCCTCGATTATCTCCGCAAGTCCGCCGACGCCGAGTCGGTCTTCTACCTTTACGTCGTAGACGACCATAATCACTTGGTCGGCGTGGTCCCGCTCCGGCGGCTCATCACTGCCGACCCCAGCACTCCCACCCGCCTCATCTGCCAGCGGGAGGTGCTGAGCGTCACGCCCGAGACGGACCAGGAAGAGGTGGCAGGCCTCGTCACCAAACACAACCTGCTCGCGGTCCCCGTGGTCTCACGCGAGAACACCCTCCTGGGCACGATTACGGTGGATGACGTGATCGACGTCATCCACGAGGAGGCCACCGAGGACATCCAGCGGCTGGCCGGGGTGGCGGGTGACGAAACCGTCTTCGATTCGCCTCGGGCCGTCTTTACGAAGCGTCTCCTCTGGCGGTTTATCAATCTGGCGACCGCCATCCTGGCCGCGTCGGTCATCGGCCTCTTCGAGGAGTCCATTCAATCCCTGGCGCTTCTGGCCGTATTCATGCCCATCGTGGCCTCTATGGGTGGCATCGGGACGACCCAGACCGCGACCGTCGTCATCCGGGGGATCGCCCTCGGAGACATGACCCGAGCGCATCTCTGGCGGGTCCTCAAGAAGGAGCTCCAGCTGGGCCTGGCCACGGGGGCGGTCAATGGGGTGGTCATGATGGCCATCGCCTATGTCTGGAAAGGGCAATTTCTCCTCAGCTTCATCCTCGGCGTGGCCCTTCTCTTTAACATGTTCGTGGCGGCGGTCGTCGGCGTGTTGATCCCCATGGCCCTGAAGATCTTCCGGGTCGACCCGGCCATCGCCAGTAGCGTGATCATCACCACATTCACCGATGTCTTCGGGTTCTTCTCGTTCCTGGGCCTGGCCACCCTTCTCCTTCGCTTCCTCGCTCCCTGATTCTTCATCTCGGCCTCGCCGGCCCGTCCCTGCGGGCACTGTCCTGGCTCGGCCTCTGGCTGAAATTTCCCCCTTGGTTTTCGCCCGTGGCTGTGATAAGAGTATCCCGGGCGTTTACCTTTTTTGATTATCCCCGGAGATCGCAGTAACCCCGTGTGCTCGGGGTACCCGAAGTTCCCTGTCGTCTGAGGAGGACGAACGAGAGTGGACGTGACTCTCCAGGAGAAGCAGGTTCGCCGCGCCTATGCGCTCTTCTCCCCGGTCTATGATCTTCTCTTCGACAAGATCTTCTATCCGGGACGCGTCGAAGCCATCAAACACCTTGGGATCCAGCGGAACGATCGAATCCTCGAGGTCGGGATCGGAACGGGTTTGAACCTCGCCCTCTACCCGCGTGATTGTCACCTCACGGGCATTGACCTCTCAGTGGAGATGCTTCGAAAGGCGCAGGAGAAAGTCGTCGAATACGTGATGGGGAATGTGCTCCTGAAGGTGATGGACGCCTCGGCGATGACGTTCGCCGACGACGAGTTCGATCGGGTCCTGGCGACCTATGTGATCAGCGCCGTGCCGGACCCGGTTGGAGTTCTTCGGGAGATGAAGCGTGTCTGCCGTCCGGGGGGGACGATCGTGATCCTGAATCACTTCAAGAGTGCAAACACCGTCGTCAGGGCCATGGAGGATGCGCTCGCCCCCCTTTGCACCCGCCTCGGGTGGAAGACCAATCTCGCGCTAGAGCCGCTCCTCCGAGCCGCTGATCTCACCCCGGAGGTCACAGCCCGGGTCAATCTCTTGAACGGGTGGCGGCTCGTGAAGTGCGGTAACAGAAAGTAACTTCCCCTGGCTTCGTCCACCCCGACCCGCCTCCTCGCACGGGGCGGGCCGTGGGGGCTCCTCCTCGCGGCCCTCGCCGCTCTGCTTCTCTTGCTTCCCTACCTTCAGAGGACACTCCTGAGCTTGGCCCTCACCCTCGAATTCCTCTCGGACGGCGCCATCCCGGCTCTGACCGCCCTCGCTTCCGCCCCCGTGGAAACTGCGCTCACGGTGGGCGGAGCGGCTGCCGACCTCTACCGCCCCCGCGACAAAGGGCCACACCCGGGGCTCGTCATGGTCCACGGCCTCGTGGAAGAGGGGCGGCGGGATGCCCGCTTGATCCGGGCCGGGCGGCGGCTCGCCAGGAGCGGGTTCGCTGTCCTCGTGCCCGATCTCCCCGAGCTTCGGCGGGGACGCCTTCGCCCCGAAGACGCGCGGCACGTCGTGGATGCCGTCAAGGTCCTGCGCCGAGCGCCCGGGGCGGCGTCCCGAGTCGCCCTGGTGGGAATCAGCGTGGGGGCGGGACCGGTCCTGTTTGCGGCGGCAGATCCGGAGATCCGGGACGAGGTGGATCTGGTGATGACACTCGGGGGGTATGCCGAGGCCAAGGCGCTGGTGCAGCACATGCTAACCGGCGGCGCGGATCGCGAGTTGGTCCGGGCATTCGTGCTTCGGAATGTCGATCTCTTCGCTCCCCCGACTGACCAGGGGCTCCTGGTCGAGGCCCTGACTCGCTCGTTCGAAGCCTTAGAAGACGCCGGGCTCCAACGTCGCCTGACTCCCGCCGGACGAGTCGTCGCAAAACTCCTGACCCGCCGGACTCCGGGAGATGTCGCCGAGGCTCTTGAGACTTTGCCGGAAGAGGGTCAGACCCTCCTTCGAACCCTCTCACCGATCCGGGTGGCCGAGACCCTCCGGGCGCGACTCCTCCTGATCCACGGCAGAGGAGATCCGGCCGTGCCCTTCACTGAAAGCCAGAAGCTCTTCGCCGCCGCGCGTCCCCACATCCAGGCCCGGCTCACCCTTCTTCGGGTGGTTGGCCATGTGGACCCTTCCGCCAGCGATCTCAAGAATGCCCTGGCCTTCGCCGCGGACGTGCTTGACCTCTGGGGAGTGGCCTACGTTCTCCTGAGTCTCTGATCCAACTTGGGGGGACGAGGTCGAGAAAGTCTCAGGCTCGTGCCATCCGACAGGCGTCACCCAGCGTATTTAGCTCGGCGGCGCGGTGGAGTCCTGCGCGGCGCTCGGCAGGGCGATCAGGAAGACGCTCCCCCGTCCGACCTCGCTCTGCACGTCGATGGTGCCCTGGTGGTCACGCGCGATGCGAGAGGAAATGGCCAGGCCGAGGCCCGTGCCGTCTTTCCCCTTGGTCGTGAAGAACGGCTGGAAGATATTGGGGAGGTGCTCCTCCGGGATCCCGCACCCCGTGTCGGCGATCTGAATGGTGACCTGGGCAGCACCTCCCTCCCCCTCCCCTTCCCCCTCCCCCCTGACCCCGGTGGTGATCTGAATGCACCCCCCGTCCGGCATGGCCTGGCACGCGTTGACGAGCAGGTTCAGGAGGACTTGGGTCAACTGGTCCTGGTCGCCCTGCACGGTCGGCGATGACGCGTCATAGTCGGTCATCACCTCCACGTGTTGGGCGTGGGCCCTCGGCCGAATCAGCCAGAGAGTATCTTCGACGAGCGCATTCACCGGCACCTTCGTCCACGCGGGATTGGAGCGGGAGGAGTAGCTCATGAGGTGTTGGGCCACGCGATTCAGGCGCTGAATCTCCCGCTCCACTCGATCCAGATGCCCGAGCACCTTTGTATTGGACGGCAAGTGTTGGCGCGTGAGCTGGATGTAGGCAGAGATGACCGTGAGGGGATTGCGGATCTCGTGCGCGATCGTAGCCGCCGTCTCGCCGAGGGCGGCGAGTTTTGAGGCATGGGCGAAGCCTTCCCGCATCTCATGGAGCTCGTGGGAGGTGGCCTGGAGTCGACGCTTCAGGCGTTTTCCCTGTGTGCGGAGCCGGACATTCTCCTGGGTCAGAGACTCAAGAAACCGACGATTTTCTAAATTGATCCGGTGCTTCAGGAGCGCCCGAGACGCAATCTGTTGGATGGCGTTCACGTCGAAGGGTTTGATGATGTAATTGAAGGCGCCGAGCTTCATCGCCTCAATCGCGGTGGCCAGATCACTGACGGCGGTGACGACGACCACCTCCAGGTCTTCATCGATCCGACGGACTTCCGCCAGGACCTCGAGCCCACCCATGCCTGGCATCCGAACGTCCAGAAACATCAAATTGGGCATCAGGTCCTGGACCTTCGCCAGGGCCATCTCCCCATCCGGGACTGTCAGGACCTCGTAATCGTCTCTGAAGATCACGTCGAAGGATCGACGCACGCTCTCCTCGTCGTCCACCACCAATATGATCGGCCGCTCAGCGATCGCCACCTCGCCCACCTCAATGGCGCGGGCCGGGCGGGAGGACCACGGTGAAGACAGTGCCGATCCCTACCTGGCTCCGAAATGTGATGCCGCCCCCGTGATCCTCGACGGTCCTGAGGGCAAGGGCCAGTCCTAATCCCGTCCCCTTTTTTTGTTTCGTAGTGAAGAAGGGGGTAAACAGCTTTTCGGTGATCTCCTCCGGAATCCCTGGCCCGGTGTCACCGACGTCGATCGCGATATACTCCTCAAGGATGGGTTGGGGCGTTGAGCGAGCCTTCGCCTGCGTGAGCGGATCCCCCGGCGCCAGCCGGCGGGTTGTCAGGGTGAGGCAGCCCTCCCCCCGATCCATGGCCTGGATGGCGTTCAGCACCAGGTTCACCAGCACCCGGTAGAGATGCTCGCCATCGGCCCAGACGCTCTCGACCGAGGGATCAAACCGACGCTGAACCACGATTCGCTGCGACTCGAGCTGGCCCGCGTAGACCCCGACGACCCGCTCAAGCAAGGGGTGGAGGGGGATCATGGCAAAGTTCAAGCTGGCGGGGCGGGAGAGCTCCAAGAGGCCCTCGACGATCTCATTGATCCGATCCAGCTCTCCAGGGATCATCTCGGCGAACTTCGACCGAAACTCCTCGTCTGCGTGCTTGGCCGGAAACATCTGGGTGAAGGTTCTGACGAAGACCAACGGGTTTCTGATCTCGTGGGCCACCCCCGCCGCCAGGGTCCCCAGGGCCGCCAGGCGATCCGCCCGACGGAGCTGAGCCTCGAGCTCGCGTTGCGCCGTCATGTCACGGAAGATCCCCACCACGCCCAGGTCCTGCCCCTCCGCCCCCTTGAGGGGTGAGGTGCTCATCTCCATGGGGAGGCCCTGGCCGTCAGGACGGTGGAACGAGACGGCAACGTGGGCGAAGGCCCGCCTCTGGGTCATCGTGTCGAGCAGCAGCTCGCAGAATTCTTTGGACTCACGAAACACGTCACCCGCTGGCTGGCCCCGGATTTCCTCCGCGGCAAGGCGCGTGAGATGCTCGGCCATCGCGTTCCAGGTCACGACCCGCCCTTCGAGATCGAGGGTGACGAGTCCATCGGTCATGGAGGCGAGGATATTGTCTGCGTAGCGCTTCAACTCGCTGATCTCGTGAAACTTCTCTCGGAGCTCGCCGTGAGCCCGCTCGAGGGCTGTCCGCTGCTGTCCCAGCTCGGCAGCCATCTGGTTGAAGGCCCCGGCCAGGGTTCCCAACTCGTCCCTGGATCGGATCGCGATCCGCTGCTCGAGATCTCCCCTGGTAACCGCCTCGACCCCGTTAACCAGCTCCCGGACTGGGCGCGCAATCCGCTGTGCAACCAGCACAGCCGCTACCCCGCCACACACCAGTACCGCTGCGGCCAGTCCCATCAACTCCCATCGGGTCCTGACGATCTCCATCTCCATGCGCCGCTTACTGAGACCGATTCGTACAGTTCCCCATTTTCGCGGCGTGCCCTCAACGAAGATTGGCACTGCGACGTCGTAGATCGCCTGCCCATCCTTCATCGTTTCCTGCACCAACAGCTCAGTCGCGGCGGCGGCCTGAAGGTCCACCGGCTCGGAAAGGGTGGAGCCGACCCGCCCTGGCTGGCGGCTGAAGGCCGCGATCTTCTCCTCCATGTCGAGCACGACGGCGTAGAACACATCGGCTTCCACTCCGAAGCGTTCCACGTTCTGCTCCAAGGCCGTGTAGTTGTAAAGAAGAAGGGCATTGGTGGAAACCGCGGCCAGGTCCTTAGCGAGGATGACCCCCCGCTTTCGCACCTCCTCGATGATGGTTTCTCGCTGACGCCGCTCCACCATGCCAATCAAGGCCGCCATCATGAGCGCCAGGACAAGGAGGGTCGCCCCCGCGAACTTGGCCCGGAGCGAGAGCGACGACCAGAAGTTGCGCAATCCATCCATTAGACTACTTCGACTCCAACCAGACCCTTCTCATGGGAATATAGGAATCGCCCAGGGCGTTAACCTCAAAGCCCCTCACGGACAGTTGGAGCACCCGGTGGTAGATGTGGTGAATCAATGGCACCAGCGAGGCATCAGCTAGAATGATCTCTTCCGCCGTACGGTAAAGAGCGATGCGACGTTCGAAGACCCGCTCGCGTCGGGCTTCCGTAAGCAGGTCGTCCACCCGAGGGTTCTGATATCCCATGTAGTTACGTTGTCCCCTGCGGTGAAAGAGATTCACAAGAAAGTCACTGGGATCGGGCACGTCAGCGTACCAGGAATATTGATAGATCGGCTCCCCCGACGGGGGTCAAGAAGCCGAGTGAAGGAGTAAACGACATCCTCCGCAGTTAATTCTCTACCGTGATGGAACTTCACACCTCTTCGAAGAGTAAACATCCAGACCAGTCCGTCCAACGAAGCTGTCCAAGACTGAGCGATACAGGGGACAATGTTCAAATTCGCGTCGTATCGAACCAGCCCATCAAAGATCTGTTCGGCGACCGTGACGGCAAACATGTCGGTAATTTTCGGTGGGTCCAGCGTGGACGGCTCATGCTCAAGAGGACGGCGATAGACGCCACCGATCGAAGGCCCCCCGATCGCCTTCTGCTCGCCCAAGGAATCTTTGCGGTCTCCGATCCAAAGCGCGACGAGGAGCAAGCCGACTATCCCGATGATGGCAATCCGCCAATGAGCAACTCTATCGCGCATGATCACTTCCGATCGAGCCAGATCTTGCGGAGAGGGATATAGGGATCGCCAAGGCCATTGACCTCGACGCTTCGGACGTAGGGCTGGAAAAGCCGCTCGTACGTGTAGTGCCAGACGGGAATGATCGGAGCGTCGTTCATGATGAGTTGCTCGGCCCGCCGGTACAGCTCGACCCGTGTCCGGGGGTCCCGCTCCCGCCGAGCCTGGATCAGGTGCTCATCGACGACGACGTTGGAATAGCCCGTGAAGTTCCGGGGGCTCCTGGAGTAGAAGAGCTTGAAGAGGAAGTTATCCGGATCTGCAACATCGGCATACCAGGCGTAAAGAAAGACGGGTAACTTCCCTTCACCAAGCATCTGGGAGAATGCCGGCCAGTCGATCAGATAGTGGAACTCTGCCTGGATCCCCACGGCCTCCAAATATTTCTTGATCTTCTCGTGTTCTCTCACGATCCCTTCGTGCCTCACGCTGGACCAAATGGGGATGGCAGGCAGCCCTCGACCTCCAGGATGCCCCGCCTGTCTCAGGAGCTCCCTTGCTTTGTCAGGGGCATAGGAGTAACCCTTGAGGTTGGGATTGAACCCCTGCGTCCCGGGAGGCAGGATTCCGTGGGCCGCTATGTGACGGCCGAGAAACACTTCCTCGATCAATCCCTCCCGGTCGATGGCATAGATAAGAGCCTGACGAACCCTCGGGTCATTCAGGGGCTTTGTTCGGATATTGAATCCATAAAATCTCACGCTAAGCATGGGGCGTCTGACATAGACATGGCTTCTACTGGCCAGAATTTTCCGGTAATCTCGAGCGGGGATCGGACTGTCTTCGAGGTTCCCTTTTTGAAACTCGTCATACATTTCGTCAAATTGCCCACCGGCAAAGACCCGATACACAACACGGGGGAGTCGCGGAGCACCGCCGAAGTAATCGGGATTGGCGGCCAGTATGATCTCCTTTCCCCGCTCCCAGCGAACGAACTTGAACGGACCGGTCCCGACCGGGTGAAGGCCAAAGGCCTCCCCTTGCTGCTCTGAGAGGTCCTTGGGAAGGATCTTGGCGTGGCCGACCGCCAGGACGGAGACAAAGGGAGCCAGGGCTTCAGTGAGCGTCACCTGGACCGTGTACCGATCCAAAGCAACCAGGCCTGAAACCCGAGGCGTCCTCCCGTCTCTGAACTCCTGAGCACCCTTGATACTGATGAAAAGGTCTGCAGCCCCAGATTTGGTTCTCGGGTCGAGGATTCGGGTAAACGAATGGATGACGTCATCAGCGGTGACGTCTCGGCCATGATGGAACTTCACCCCTTTCCTGAGCGTAAAGGTCCAGGTCAGACCGTCGCGCGAGGCCTTCCACGACTCAGCGAGGGCGGGTGTGATTGAGAGGGTCTGGTCGAACTGAACAAGCCCGTCGAAGAGTTGTTGAGAAACTGACAAACTGTAGATATCTCGAATCCTGGCGGGATCAAGGGTCACGGGATCATGTTCCATGGGCCTTCGATAGATTCCCCCGTTGACGGGTCGTTCCTTTCCCGCTATCGGGTCCTGTGCTGACGCGGGAATCCACGGCAGAGCCGGGAGGTAACAGAGAAGAAAGAAGAGAAAGGGAGGGAAAACCCCTCCCCTTCTCGCTCGTACGCGCGAGAGACGGAAACTAGATTTCATTAAGAGAGGAACTACGCACCCCCGCCGCCTTCGGCGGTGCCCACCGCCTGGAAGATCTGAGTCGAGCTGGAGGTGCCGGATTCGATCAATGGGGCGACAAGGAGCAGGGACACGACGGCCAGAACGATTGCCAATGCCTTTTTCATGGGACTCCTCCTTTTGTTGGAACGGACCGAGCGCCGTGGGACGGAACCATTCCGCCCCCAGACGCCTCATCCGTCTAAGTCGCAAACTTCGGGCCAAATTCACAAAAGGGGGAAATCACTTCAAAAAACCAAATTATTCAGATAATTACGAATCATCACTCTGACTTGTCAGAATACTATACTGCACAGTTTATTGTGCACCGATTTTTCAAAATTCGACAAAAAACTCTGTAAGTATCTTATACGAAAGGGAAAATTCTTGGTGCCCTGAAAACTGTGCACTACTGCACTGAAAACTGTGCAGTTGCTAAGCCTCGGAGGGGGGCCGGGTAATCCCGAGGGTCTGCAGCTTCCACAGGAGGGTGTTCCGGTGGAGACCGAGGATCCGAGCCGCATGTGTTTGGTTCCATTCCACCCGTTCCATCACCCGGAAAATAAACTGTCGCTCGAATTGACGAAGTGCCCGTTTCAGGGCCAAGCCCACGATCGGATCGTTACCGGCCGGGACCCGACCCAGAGCCACCAGCTCCAAGGGAAGGTCTTCTAAGTGAATGACACTCCCACGGGCCAGGGCTACTGAGCGCTCGATGATGTTCTCCAGCTCCCGCACGTTGCCCGGCCACTCGTAGGACTGAAGCACCGTCAGGGCCGCTCTCGAGAGACGGCCGACCGCCTTCCCGAACTGCTGGTTGTACTTCTTCAGGAAGTGTTCTACGAGGAGCGGGATATCCTCCCGCCGTTCCCGGAGGGGTGGAACGTGGATGTGGACCACGTTGAGGCGATAGAAGAGATCCTCCCGGAAGAGGCCGCCCGATATCGCCCTCCTTAGATTGATGTTTGTGGCGGCGATAATCCGCACGTCCACTTTGATGGGCTTGACCCCACCCACCCGCTCGAACTCCCGTTCCTGGAGGACGCGGAGGAGTTTCGCCTGGAGGTCGAGGCGAAGGTTGCCGACCTCATCCAGAAAGAGCGTCCCGCCGGTCGCCAGCTCGAACTTGCCGATTTTTTTGTAGTAGGCGCTGGTGAAGGCCCCTTTTTCATGGCCGAAGAGCTCGGTTTCCAACAGGTGTTCCGGAATGGCGGCGCCGTTGACCGTAACGAACGGTTTACTCCGTCGCGGGCCCTGGCGGTGGATGGCACGGGCGATCAACTCCTTGCCGGTCCCCGACTCCCCCGTGATGAGGACCGTGACCGTCGTCTCGGCCACGTGGGAGATGAGGTCGTAGGTCTGGGTCATGGCTTCGTGTCGCCCCACGATGTCGTCAAACCCATCGCGCTGACTGAGCTCGCTCCGGAGATACAGGACCTCTCGCTCCAGGGCCTGCTTCTCTAGGACCCGATTCACCGCCGAGAGAATTTCCTCCACCTCGAATGGCTTCGTGATGTAGTCGTAGGCCCCGAGCCTGATGGCCTCCACCGCGGTCCTGATCGTCTTCACCGCGGTCACCATGATGACCTCAATCCCTTCGTCGATCGTCTTGATCCGCTCCAGAACCTGGATTCCCTCCATCCCGGGCAAACGGACGTCCAGGAGCACCAGGTTCACAGGGTGGGAGCCGACCACCTCAAGCGAGGAAGGACCGTCCTCGGCCTCGAGCACTTCATACCGGTCCTTCAGGATCGCCCGGAAGGACTCACGCACGCCGGGCTCGTCGTCGACCACCAGAATCACGGGCCGGACATCCTTATCGTTCACCTTTCTCCCTCCGTGCCGCGCCCTTCAACGCCCCGCGCCTCAAGGAGGAGGATCTGGCGAGAGCCGTCCCGGATGGGAGCCGAAGCCCCCCGGCGATGCCCGACGACCCACACGATCTCGCCGCGCGCCGTTACGACGGGGATTCGATCCCGGTCGTTCTGAGGGACTCGGGCCTCAATGAACAATTTCTTGAGCGATTTCGTCCCGTCGAATCCGAAAGGACGCAAGTGGTCTCCGGGCCGGCGGAAGCGGATCTCGAGAGGGTGGTCGAGCGCCTCCCAGTCGAAGGCGACTGACCACGCATCCCGGGGAAGCGTCACCGTTTCGCCGGAGCAGACCCTCGCGTCCACCACCACGTACGAACCGGGGAGCTCTGTCTGACCGGGGACTTGAAGTGGCATGGCCGACGCCGTGAAGCCACGAGGCTCGGATGCCACGCGCAGGAAGATCTCTCGAGAGAAGACGAGGTCCGACCCCTCACGCTCCACCATCCCCCCCGCGGGAAGGCGCACCGCCCCTCCGCTTTGACCGGACCTGACCAGCCGGGAAAGCGCCTCAAGATGCGCCTCGCGCAGGGGCCGGCCGCTCAGCCCTTCCACCCATTGACGGAGCGCCTCCTTGACGACCGCCACCGGCTGAGAGACGACGCCCCCTAGATGGAAGCGCTCTCCCTCAGCCGACGTCTCTTTGACCGCTTCCCCCAGAAGCGCCAGCGCCTCCCACGCCTCCCCGCAATACTGCCCGACACGCACAAGGGCGGAATGGACTGCCGGGTTGTAGCAGCGAAGGTCGCGAAGGAGACTCTGTCGAAGCCGGTTTCTCAGATACCGAAGGTCTTCGTTGCTCCGGTCCTCGACCCAGTGGGCCCCCAAACCCTTCAAGAACGAAAGGACGGCTTCACGGCGAACCTCGATAAGGGGACGGATGAACGGCCCGCGCACCGGAGGGATCCCGGCGAGTCCACGGGGACCGGCCCCCTGAAGAAGACGCATTAAGACGGTCTCGGCCTGATCATCTGCCGTGTGGCCAAGCGCGATGCGGTCGGCTCTCACGTCCCTGGCCACCCCGTGGAGGGCGCGGTAACGCACGCGCCGCGCCCAGGCCTCCACTGAGTCGCCGGGATGCGGGGCCTCGTTGACCTCGACAACAGTGGATGGAACGCCAACGGCGGCGGCGAGGCCGGAAACAAATCTGGCGTCCTCTCGAGCCTCGGCTCGGAGGTTGTGATTCACATGGACGACGTGAAGGGCGAGGGCGTAGGCGGGACGAAGGGCCAGGAGGAGATGGAGGAGCGCGACCGAATCCGGACCACCGGAAACCGCGGCCAGGACCCGCTCTCCACGGGCGAGCATCTGAAAGCGCCTGATCGTTCTCGTGACCCGGGGGAGCACCTCCCCGTCCTCCCTCAGGACGAGGGCTCGATGGTGGTCGCCGGCCCGACCCAGACCTCGCCGTCCTCGAAGATCTCTTTTTTCCAGATCGGAACAATCACCTTCAGGCGGTCAATCGCGTATTGGCACGCCTCAAAGGCCATCCGGCGGTGGGGGGCCGCCACGGCGATTCCGACGCTCGCCTCCCCGACGGCCAAGCGCCCGACCCGGTGGAGTATGGCAACCCTATGGAGCCCAAAGCGCTCGGCCACCTCCTGAGCGATCTCTTTCATCTTTGTCTCGGCCATGGGGGGGTGGGCCTCATACTCGAGGGACCGTACGCGCCGCCCTCCGGCGTTATCCCGCACCACCCCGAGGAAGACACAGATTCCGCCTGCCATCGGGTCGGCCACAAGCTCGGCGAGCGCGTCGGCGGAGATAGGTTGATCAGTGATCCGGTACATGACGTCCTCCGCTCACAGGGGGGAAGAAGCAGACTTCCTCTCCCCCTTGAAGGGGGCGATCCCGCCCCACGTACTCCTGGCCGACGGCAAAGAGGGTGTGTGCCCCAAAGGGGGCCAGGGCTGGGCAAGCCCGAACCACCTCGGCCCACGCCGTCTCGACGGTCGCCCCGGGGGGTAGCTCGAGCTCGAACCGGTCCTGCCCGACGGCTTCGCGGTACCGGGCGAAAAGGCGAACGTTGACCCGCATCGAAATCGCTGAGATTATACCAAAATCGCCACGACACGAGAAGCCGCCGGAGCCTCGAGGCACATCACTCTTGACAGTTCTGACGACCCTGCCTGGACTTCCCTGCGCGCCAGCCTCTCAGATCACGCTGCCTCGCGGCTTAATCAGCTCCATAAACTCCGCTCGGGTCTCCGGTCGTTCTCTAAACGCCCCAAGCATGGCCGAGGTCACCGCCTTCGAGTTCTGCTTTTCCACTCCCCGCATCACCATGCAGAGGTGAAGCGCCTCGATGACCACCGCCACTCCCTTGGGACGCACCGCCTCCCAGAGGGTCTGGGCGATCTGGGTCGTGAGGCGCTCCTGCACCTGGAGCCGACGACTGAACATCTCCACAAGGCGGGCGAGCTTCGAGAGGCCCAGGATCTGCTTATCGGGAAGATACGCGACGTGACACTTCCCGATGAAGGGAAGGAGGTGATGTTCACATAAACTGAACAGGTCAATGTCCTTGACGATCACCATCTCGTCGTACTCCTCCACAAAGATGGCGCCGTTCAGGACCTCACCGACATCCTTGCCATATCCCGACGTAAGATAGCGAAGCGCCTGCTCCACTCGCTCGGGAGTCCGCTCCAGGCCTTCCCGTCCGGGGTCCTCTCCAATCTCTTTCAGGAGTTGTTCGATCAGTTCCTTCATGGGGCCATTTCTCCGGCGTATTCAAAACGGTTTTTGGGAGTCTCCTCCACTGCCACGCGCCTGAGGCTTCCGGGTGGTAGCCTCGTCGAAAGCAGTCGCCAGAAGACGAGCGCCAATCCCTCCCCCGTGGTGATGGTCTTCGGGAGCACCTCGTCGAGATCCTGGTGGTCCACGAGGTCCAGAAGGCCTGCCTGAAGGGTCTCACCCAGCGCCTCGAGATCGGTCGCCATGCCCGTCTCCGGATCAATGAGACCGGAAACCGTCACCTCCACCAGGTAGTTGTGGCCGTGCCAGCGGTAGCATTGGCCATAGACCCTTTGGTTTTCGGCCTCGGAAAGATGAGGGCTCGAGAGCCGATGCCCCGCCGAAAAATGAACCGCCCGGGTTACGTCCGCCCACTCACCGGATGGGGCCATGGTAGTCCACCCAAAAGGTCGGCTCCTCGGCAAGACGCACTCGCCAGAGCCGATCCTCTCCGAGCTTGGGCGAAAGAAGGCGCCAGATCAACCGGGCGACATTCTCCGTCGTGGGCAGCTCGGTTGAGAAGGCGGGGTCCTCATTCAGATAGCGGTGGTCCAGCCGCGCCAGCACTTCAGTCTCGACGAGCGTCTTCATCTCTACGAGGTCAATAACCATTCCGGTAGCCTCATCTACCGGCCCTCGGACTGTGACCTCCAACGCATAGGTATGGCCATGGACCTCGGCAAGAGGGCCGAATCGCCTTCGGTTCTCCTCGACACCCCACGCTCGCCGCCAATAGCGATGGGCGGCGGAAAAGGTGAAGCGCTTGGTCACGTACACTAGCTCTGCCACGGCGAGCCTCCGGCATAGACGCGGGCTTTCCAGGTGACTCCTCGACCCGACAGATTCCGATACGTGGATTCCAGGAGAAACCACACCACGAAGAGAACCCCCAGGGGATGACTCCAGGCAATGAGAGGGTCGTGGCCGCGGACCTTTCGGTAGAACGCCTCCACCAGGAGAAGGAGAGCCGTAGCGCCAAGCGCCCAGGGGAGCAGCGGGCCGGCGGTGATCCCTGCGACCGCCAACCCTGAGAGGGTGAGGATGATGAGGGCGGGGACACATCCGGTCCAAAGAAGGGTCCCTGCCACCCGCACGGCGCGACCCGGCCGCCCTCCCATGAGAAGATAGAGGTTCTTCGTCCATCCCTCGCGGAGGTGGGTGAAAGAGCGATACATCCGTGATCGGACGAGCCCGTTCGCGGGGGCGAAGCAGAGTCGCTCCCCCCGCTCCTTGACCGCTCGAGCCAGGGCGACGTCTTCCAAAAGCTCCCCCCTGAGCCGCTCATGACCTCCCACCGCGTCGTAGACGTCGCGCCGGATCAGAAGAAATGCTCCGTGGGCCGCAGCGCCTGGAGAGGTTGGATTGTTGACCTCCACCATCGGGTAGGTTTGGTCCAGGAGATCGCAGACCACCGGTTGGATGAGCCGTTCCCAGAATCCGCGGCACTCCTGTTCCGGGCTGAGCGAGAGACACGCGAGACCGCGAAGCTGAGCATAGCCGAGGACTCTCGCCAAGGCCGACGGCGCATGGACGGTGTCGGCATCGGTCAAGAGGAGCCAGGTCCCCCGCGCCTCGCGGCCGGCCAAGGCAAGAGCGAAATTTTTTCCGGTCCAGCCGGCGGGCAGCGGTGGGGCCTTCAGGTAGCGAATTCTCGGATCTCGGCGGGCAGCATCCTGGACGATGCGAGCGGTTCCATCCGAAGAGTCATCGTCTACCACGAGAATCTCGATCCTCCGGTAGCTCTGGGCGCTGAGAGAGGCAAGGCACGGGCCGATGGTCTGGGCCTCATCCCTCACGGGAATGAGAATGGAACAGTCGGGACCATCCTCCACGGGAGAGACCTCAGCCAGTGACGGGAGGCCCTGAGAGCGGACCAGCACCCGCGCGATCGGGACGAGACGTCCGAGGACGGCCGTCGCAAGAATTGCGGTCAAGAGAAGCTCGGCGAAGGCAAAGATATCCACAATATGCTCACAGTCTACCAGAACCTACGGGCTAAGCCGCTGTTTCAGCGATCTTTTTTACCCAGACGCTACATGTGGATAACTTTCTCGACGGGACCCCAAAATATTGTACTTTTTTCTTGCGGGGATCACGATGACTCTGGTATGTTTCGCCCAGGAGGACGAGTTGCCTGACCTCAAGCCCCACTGCCGGGTTGCGGACGGACCCTGCCTCCAGGATCAATGCCCGCGGGGTGAACTTTTTCATCACCAGTGGGTGGGGTGTCTCGATAAGAAAGTGGAGTGGCGTTTCGGCGCCTCTGAACTGAGCGAGGAAGGGAAGGCCCGCCTCCGGCTTTACCTGAGCCTCCTCGACGAGGCGATTCCTCCTCCCCTCCGCCGACGCCGCTCTTCCAGACAACCCCTGGGCCTCGTTAAGACTTTTTCCGTCCCCGCCTAAACGCGCTGCTACACCGGCATGATCCCATGCTTCCGCGGCGCGGGCTTCTCTCGTTTCCCGGCGAGGATTCTCAAGGCTTGGATCAACCGCCGGCGTGTCTCGGCCGGTCGAATCACGGCGTGGGCAAACTGCTTCTGAAGGGCCTCAAAGGGCCCGCTAAAACGCTCCGTGTACTCCGCCATCCTCTGTTTTCGGACGGCCTCCGGATCCGGGGCTGACTCGATCTCGCGCTTGTAGAGAACATTTACGGCTCCGCCGCCGCCCATGACGGCCAGCTCTACGCCAGGCCAAACGAACACCTGATCCGCCCCCATCTCCCTGGTGCACATCGCCTGCTTGGCCCCGCCATACCCCTTTCTCAGGTAGACGGTGATTTGGGGCACCGTGGCCTCGGCGTACGCGTAGAGCATCTTCGCCCCGTGACGGATGATCCCCATCTGCTCCTGCCGCTTTCCGGGGTAGAAGCCGGGCACATCCACCAAGGTGATGATCGGGATATTGAAGGCGTCGCAAAAGCGGATGAAGCGCGAGGCCTTGTCTGCCGCGTCCACATCAATGCTCCCGGCAAGAAACATCGGCTGGTTGGCGACACACCCCACGGTCTGCCCATCGAGGCGCCCGAATCCAATGACCATGTTGCGCGCCCACCGGGGCTTGAGCTCAACGAACTCGCCATCGTCCACGATTCGCCTGATCACCTCCAGGACGTTGTAGGGTTTTCGCATATCATCCGGGACGAGGCTCTCGAGATCATCGAGCGAGCGGTTCGGATCGTCCCGCGATTGAATTCTCGGCGGAGCCTCCTGGGCGTTCTGGGGCAGGTATGACAGGAGTCGTCGAATCTCTAGAAGGCACGCCTCGTCGTTCTCCGCCGTAAGGTCCGAGCAGCCCGATTGTTCGGCGTGGACCTTCCACCCGCCCAGCTCTTCCATCGTGACCTCTTCCCCGAGGACCTCTTTGATCACCGCGGGCCCGGTGATGAACATCTGGCTCGTCCCCTTCACCATGAGGATGAAGTCGGTGAGGGCCGGGGAATAAGACGCGACGCCGATGCAGGGGCCCATGATCGCCGAGATCTGGGGGATCACGCCCGAGGCCACGGTGTTGCTCCGGAAGATCATGCCGTTCCCCCGGGTGACGTCCAACCCCTCCTGGATGCGCGCCCCCACCGAGTCCAAGAGCCCAACGAGCGGGACTCCTACCTTACGGGCGGTGTCAATGATGTAGCTGATCTTCTGGGCGTGGGTGCTCCCGACCGCTCCGGCCAGCACCGTGCGGTCCTGGGCATAGACATACACCGGCCTGCCGTCGATCGTCCCGTGGCCGGTGACCACGCCGTCCGTCGGCTGGCGCTTCTCCGCCATCCCGAAGTCCGTGACCTGGGTCTCGGCCAGCATAAACTCTTCGACAAAGCTCCCCGGGTCGAGGAGCTTTTCCACCCGCTCGCGCGCGGTCAGCTTCCCCTCCCCATGCTGCTTCGCAATCGCCCTGAGATCCCCGCGGATGACTTTCTCCTCCAACTCCCTGAGCCGCTTGTCAATCTCGTCCCGGGAAAGCATGATTCCTCCCCTCACTCTAGCCGATGCCGAGTCCCCGAAGAACCGATAGCATAATCGCAGCGGCCATGACCGAGCCGATCTGGCCACCGGTGTTGGCCCCCATGGCATGCATCAGGAGGTAGTTCTTCTTGTTGTACCGTTGGCCTTCCGTCTGGGCGACCCGGGCGGCCATCGGGAAGGCCGAGATTCCCGCGGCCCCGATGAGGGGATTAATCTTGCCCCGTGTCGCGAGACACATGAGCTTGCCGAAGAGGAGTCCCATCACGGTATCGAGGGCGATGGCCACCAAACCCAAAACCATGATCAAGAGGGTTTCGATCTTAAGAAACCTTTCGGCCTGCATCGTGGCCCCGATGGAAAGACCGAGGAGGAGGGTCACAACGTTGGCGATCTCCTGCTCTGAGGCCTGCTTCAGGCGAGCGACCACGCCCGACTCCTTGAGGAGGTTCCCGAGCATGATCATCCCCATCAGAGGAGTGCCCAAGGGGGCGATGATGGACGTCAGCACGGTCGCAACGATCGGGAAGAGGATCTTCGTCCTGCCAGACACCGACTTCCGGACCGGCGCCATGACCACATTCTTTTCGCGCTCTGTGGTCAGGAGCTTCATGATCGGGGGCTGGATGAGTGGCACGAGAGACATATACGAGTACGCGGCGACAGAGACCGCGCCTAAGAGGTGCGGGGCGAATCTGGAGGTCACGTAAATCGCGGTGGGGCCATCGCAGGCGCCAATGATCCCGATCGAAACCGATTCCGGGCGGGTAAACCCAAGGGCCAGGGCGAGGAGGAGGGTCGAGAAAATCCCGAACTGGCCGGCCGCCCCCAGGAGGAGGATTTTGGGGTTTTCGAGGAGCGGAGTAAAGTCCGTCATCGCCCCGATCCCGACAAAGATGAGGAGCGGGAAAATCTCGGTGAGGACGCCGGCGTCGTAGAAGGTGCGCAGGATCCCGCCTTTCTCCATGAGGCCAGCCAGAGGAATATTCACCAGGATGGCGCCGAAACCGATGGGAACCAAGAGGAGGGGCTCAAACCCGTGACGGATCCCGAGGTAGAGGAGCAGGCCGCCGATGACCAACATGACGAGATGCCCGAGCGTGAGGTGGGAAACTCCAAGGAGCAGGCCTTCGAAGCCAGCCCAAAGCGCCTCATTCATTTAGTGACTCGGGCCGTCGGCCTTCTTCACCTCTTCATAGGGGAAGAAGCGCTTGAGAAGAAGGACAAGGAGGCTCAGGATCCAAAGAGAGAGAAGCGTCCCCCCCATACCGACCACGAGGAGGGCGAGGCCGAAACCGAGGTCGTTCATCGGCTATTGAATGACGGCGACGATGGTATCGGGATCAACAGCCTGTCCGGGCTCGACCCTGATCTCAACCACGGTCCCCGCCACCGGCGCCACGATCTGGATCTCCATCTTCATCGCCTCCATTACAGCAACCGTCTGGTCCTCCTGGACCCGTTCGCCTACCTTCGCCTTCACGTGGAGGATCTTCCCATCCATGGGGGCCATCACTTCGGTCATGGCCTAGCGCCCCTCAAAGCGCGGGGAACGTTTTTCCAAAAACGCCCGGACCCCTTCCCGATAATCCTGACTGTCAAAGCTCTCCAGAATCAGCTCGCGGATCTCCTCCGTCCTAAAGTCTTCGCTCACAACCCCATCAATGATTGTCTTCGCCCCGCGAATCGAAAGCGGGGCGTTGCTCGTCACCTTCCTGAGAAAATCAAGGGTGTACGCGTGAAGGGCGCCGGCAGGGAGAACTCGATTGACAAATCCCATTTCCGCGGCCTCTTGGGCATCGAACGTCCGCCCGGAGAAGAGGATCTCCTTGGCCCGAGCCGGTCCCACGAGGTGGACCAAAATCCTGGTTGCCTTAAGCCCGTAGATGATCCCGAGGCGCGCGGCAGGGATGCCGAAGCGGGCGGTATCGGCCGCGAAGCGGAGGTCCATCGCCATGGCAAGGCCCATTCCGCCCCCAACGCAATAACCATAAATCATGGCCACCGTCGGTTTCGGACAGGCCAGGATCGCGTCGATCGCGGCGTCCACGGTTTTGTTATAGGCCTGGACACTGGTCGGGTCCATTCTCACCCGCTCGAACTCCGAGATATCCGCCCCCGAGGCGAAGGCTCGCTCCCCTGCCCCACGGAAGACAACGGCGCGGACCGAAGAATCGCGGGTCACCGTCGCCATGATCTCTGGCATCATCTCCCACATGGCCAGATTGATCGCATTGCGGAGCCTGGGACGGTCAAAGGTGATGGTGGCGATTCCCTGAGCGACCTCGAGACGAAGCTCCGGGTTCATCCCCGGGCCTCGGCCGCCACTCCTCGAGAGAGGAGGCGAGCGATCGCGTCCTGAAGGGTTTCATAGTCGATTCCGAGTTGTTTCTTCACACGTGGCCGGTAGTTTTCGACCACGATGTCGGCGCCGGCGACGAGACGCTGGAGCACCTCGACTCCGTCATGTCGCCCCAAGCCAAGGATCACGCTCC
This sequence comes from Candidatus Rokuibacteriota bacterium, assembly GCA_016177865.1. GTDB lineage: Bacteria > Methylomirabilota > Methylomirabilia > Rokubacteriales > JACOUJ01 > JACOUJ01. The sequence continues at coordinate 3 of JACOUJ010000428.1, read as the reverse complement.
TCT
>JACOUJ010000427.1 GCA_016177865.1 Candidatus Rokuibacteriota bacterium | reverse complement strand
TAGAGCGCGCCCTCTTCGGCCTGCCGTCGGCCAACCGGGAGACGACCCTCCCCCTCCTCGACAAGTACGCCCCGCTCGTGCGCGCGTTCAAGTAGGGGAGGGAATGGCGATGGCTGAGATCATCCTTTATAACAACGCGACCTGACCGAGCTGCGCCCACGCGAGGGAGTTTCTCTCGCGTCACAACATCCCGTACATAGGGCGAGATACCGGCGTCGAGCCGGCCGGGCCCCAGGTCGCGGAAGCGCTTCTCTCCCGCACACGACGGTATCTCGTGAAAGTTGGGACCGAGCTGACAGAGTTGGGCGCGGCGGCGCCTCGGGAGGATCTCATCCGATTTCTGATCCACGAGGACGGTTTCCTCCGGATCCCCGTCCTCGTCGTCGGCGACACCCTGGTCCGCGGCTGGCACGAGGACGCCTACCGAAGCGCGCTGGGCATCCGTTGACCGATCCCCCTCCCTCGGGTAGAATGCGCGCATGGAGCTCACGTCTCAGGAAGTCAAGACCAAGCTCGATCGCGGCGACAAGTTTGTCCTCGTGGATGTCCGTGAACCGTGGGAGGTCCAACTCGTGAGTCTGAAGGAAGCCGTGCACATCCCCATGGAGGACATGCCCTGGCGGGTGGAGGAGCTCAACCGCGAGGACGAGGTGGTGGTCCTCTGCCACACCGGCGTGCGGAGTGGGATGGTGGCCCAGTGGCTTCGCGCCCAGGGGTTCGAGCGGGCCTGGAACCTCCAGGGGGGGATCGATGCCTGGGCGCGCGTTATCGATCCGAGCCTCCGCCGTTACTGAGTGATTCGCCCGGTTACGCTCGATCTCTGGCGGACCCTCCTTCGCGATCCCATCAACAACCTGACGAACGGCCGGCGTTACCGTCTCGACGAATTGCCCAAGGCTGTGGCCCAGCTATGACGACCGGCAGTCTAGCGCTTCCCCTGTTTCTCGTCGTGATTGTCTTGGCGGTAACCTTGTGTGTCCTTCTCCTGCGCCAGAAGGGCGGCGATCCACTCGTTGCCCGGGAGCTCGGCCAGCTTACGGCGGACCTCAGAAGCCTCGCCCAGCAACAAGAGGCGGTGCGGCGCGAGGCAAGCGAGACCCAACTCCTCCTGGCCAAAGTCGCAGAGCGAGTACGCCAGACGGGAGACGCCCAAGTGACCGTGTCTCAGTCGCTTTCTGACCTCCAGAAGTCGCTGCAGTCTACCCTCTCGACTGCTCAGAGCACCCTGCACAAGGAGATCTCGGACACCCGGGAGATGGTCGGGCGCCTGCAGGCGGAAGAACAGGAGCGGGCCAAGTCTCTGGAGGCTGCGCGGGAGTCGCTCTTGGCCCTCGAGCGCGTTCTGGCGGGGTCGAAGTCGCGCGGCATGGCCGGGGAGAACATCGTCGCGGCCATTTTGACTCAGCTCCCGCCGGCACTACGCGAGGTGAACCTCACGATCGGAGGGAAGCAGGTTGAGTTTGCGCTCCGCCTTCCACGCGGAAAGTACCTCCCGATTGACTCGAAGTGGACCAGCGCTGAGGACTTGAAGCGGCTCGGTGAGGCGGAGGACGAGACGATCCGGCGCAAGCTGGTCCAGACGATCCAGCGCGACGTTCAAAGAAAGGTCGAGGAGGTCACGAAGTATCTTGATCCCGAAAAGACGCTGATGCTTGGCGTCGTCGCCCTGCCCGACGCGGTCTATGAGTACTGTCTCCCCGTCCACGCCGAGGCCTATCGTCAGGGCGTGGTCCTTATCGGCTATAGCCAGGCGGTGCCCTTCCTCTTGGCCTTCCTCCAGCTCGTCCTCCGCTTCGGGAGTGAGGTGGACACGGCGCAACTCTCGGCGGCGCTCGCGGACATCACCGACGCGCTCGGGCGCATAGACAAAGAACTCGAGGGGCGTTTTGCGAACGCGTTGACACAGCTACGGAACTGCCGTGATGAACTCGCGAGCCAGCTTGCCCGGGCCCGTCAGACCGCCGCCAAACTCGCCCAACCCTCTGAAGTCGCGCTTCCCGGCGCCGAAGAGTCAGAACCTCCCACTTGATCCAATCGCCCGGGACCCCCGGCCGGGTCATCGAGATGAATTCAGTGATACGTGATATTGCGCCCGTCCCGCTGCCGGGAGTAGGATAGGGGTCTCTCATTCCTGCCCTGGGGGGGGGTTATGGACCTGATGGAGCTGAAGGCGAAGATCCGGGAAATCAAGGACTTCCCTACGGAAGGGGTCCTCTTCAAGGACATCACCACCCTCCTCAAGGAGCCCAAGGCCTTCAGGTACGTGGTGGATGAATTGGCCACCCACTACATCCAGTCCCGGGTGGAAGTCGTGGTCGCCATTGAATCCCGGGGATTTCTTTTCGGCGGCGCCCTGGCCCACGAGCTGGGGGCCGGATTCGTTCCTGTCCGCAAGCTTGGCAAGCTCCCGGCCAAGACGATCGAGGTGGAGTATGAGCTGGAGTACGGTCGCGACGCTCTTGCCATCCACGAGGACGCCATCGCGCCAGGCCAGCGCGTCCTGGTCGTGGACGACCTCCTCGCGACGGGGGGGACGATGGCGGCGACCCTTCGGCTCGTGGAGCAGCTCGGCGGGGCGGTCGTCGGCGTCACCTTCCTGATCGAGCTGGCCTTCCTCAAGGGTCGGGAGAAGCTCAAGGGGAAGGATGTCCATTCGCTGATCATCTACGAATGACGCAGCGCTTGCGGCGGAGCGACCGCTCGGTGTGACAAATCCGGCAATTATAATGACGCCGTACGGAAAAAGATAGGTTCATGACGATCAAGACCGTGGGGATTGTCGGATGCGGATTGATGGGGTCGGGGATTGCCCAGGTGGTCGCCCAGGCTGGCTATCCGACGACCGTCGTGGAAGCCTCTCAAGATCTGTTGGACCGAGGGCTCGGTGGGATTCGCAGAACTTTGATGGGCCTCACTGAGCGAGGCAAGCTGCCCAGATCGGACGCGGAGGCCACCTTGGGCCGCCTCACCGGTGCCGTGGACCTCGGGGCTCTCCAGGCGTGTGACCTGGTGATCGAGGCGATTACGGAGAATGTCGAGCTGAAGAAAGAGACCTTTGCGCGGCTTGACGAGCTCACCCTCGCCCATACGATCCTGGCGAGCAACACCTCCTCCTGCACGATCACCGAGCTGGCCGCGGCGACCGGTCGCCCCGGGCAGGTGGTGGGTCTCCACTTCTTCAACCCGGCCCCGGTTATGAAGCTCGTCGAGGTCGTGCGGACGATCCTGACGGATGAGGCGAGCTTCAAGACCGCATGGAGTTTCGTTCAGTCTCTCGGCAAGACGCCGGTCGCCACCCAGGACACCACAGGCTTCATCGTCAACCGCCTGCTGGTTCCGTATCTCCTTGAGGCTGTCCGCCTGCTTGAGTCCGGCGTGGCTTCGAAGGAAGACGTCGACGAGGCGATGAGGCTTGGCTGTGGCTATCCGATGGGTCCTTTCCGGCTCTTGGATCTCGTAGGGCTCGACACCACTCTCTACGTCGCCGAGGTGATGTTTTCGGAGTTTCGGGAGCCCCGCTTTGCGCCGCCGCCCCTCCTCAAACGCCTCGTGGCTGCCGGGCGGCTGGGCAAGAAGTCTGGCCAGGGCTTCTACGACTACGTGAAGAGTCAAGCGTGAAGCGGAGCGACCTGGCGTAATGATCGACCCAGGTGGGGGAGGTCCAGGAGGGGGAGTGGGTGGGACTCGCCCCTCCTGATTGAAGAATGCTGAGGACACCGGAACAATATCTGGAGAGCCTGAAGGACAGCCGCTGCGTCT
>JACOUJ010000163.1 GCA_016177865.1 Candidatus Rokuibacteriota bacterium | reverse complement strand
TCCTTGCGGGAGCGATCACCGAGGAGCATCCCACGGATCTGGGGCACCGTGACGTGGCTCTCGTCTATGATGACCAGAGCGTCCTTCGGGAGGTAGTCGATGAGGGTCGGAGGCGGCTCGCCGGGCTCCCGGCCGGACAGATGCCGGGAATAATTCTCGATCCCGTGGCAGTAGCCGATCTCCCTGAGCATCTCGATATCGAAGAGGGTCCGCTGCTCAAGACGCTGAGCTTCCAACAAGCGCCCCTTCCCCCGAAACCATTCGAGGCGCTCCCGAAGCTCTTCCTGAATTGACAGGATCGCCTGCTCCAGTTGCTCGGCGGGGGTGACGTAGTGGTTGGCCGGATAGATGGCGGCCTGGGCGAGCCGCCCCACCGAAACCCCCTTGAGCGGATCAATCTGGTGGATGGACTCCAGGGTATCTCCGAAGAGTTCCACCCGCAGGGCCAACTGCTCGTCCGAGGCCGGGAAGATCTCCACCACGTCCCCTCGCACCCGGAAGGTCCCACGGTGGAAGTCGTAGTCGTTGCGCTCGTACTGGATCCCGACGAGCCGCTTCAGGATCTCCTCCCGGTCAATGGTCTGGCCCTGGTGGAGCGAGAGGTGCATTCCGTGGTATGCCTCGGGAGAGCCGAGCCCGTAGATGCACGAGACCGACGCCACGATTACCACGTCACGCCGCTCGAACAGGGAGCGGGTAGCCGAGTGACGCATCCGGTCGATCTCGTCATTGATGAGCGCATCCTTCTCGATGTACGTGTCGCTCTGCGGGATGTACGCCTCGGGTTGGTAGTAATCGTAGTAGGAGACGAAGTACTCCACGGCGTTGTCGGGGAAGAAGGACTTGAACTCGCTGAAGAGCTGGGCGGCCAGGGTCTTGTTGGGAGAAATGACCAGGGCCGGACGCTGAACACGCTCGATGAGATTCGCGATGGTGTACGTCTTTCCGGACCCGGTGACCCCAAGGAGGACAGAGTGCGTTGCCCCCGCCTCGATGAACTCCACGAGCTGGGCGATGGCCCGGGGCTGATCGCCGGTTGGGCGATAGTCAGAGACTAGACGAAATGGAGGCATGTCACCCGCCAGCCCTTAGCGGTCGATCAGACAGCGGAAGGAAGAGCCGACAAATACTTTCTCCAGGACTCCAAGAAAAACGGGGCATGGGGATGACGGAGCAGGAGAAAAAAAAAAAGAAACTGCGGTTCCGGGGGCTGACGAACCAGATGCATCCCCGCCTCCTCCAGCGTCCGGTTCCCTTTGTGGAGGTTACACCGAAGGCAGGCCGCCACCACGTTGGCCCAGGTGGTCTCCCCACCCCGGGAGCGGGGCAGGACGTGGTCCACGGTGAGGGGCTCTCCCCGACGGCCGCAATACTGGCACGCGTGGATATAATAATGGCGTCCCCCCCGTCCTGTCAACTCGCGGAGGGGGACGACAGGCAACGTATTTATTCGATCTTCACGACGTCGCCGGGGGAGAGGCGGGCCATCAGATCGGCAAACGCCTGCTCAAGGTACAGCGGGTCCTGCGATTCCAGGGTCACTCGGACCTTGTATTCGGGGTGGGAGAGCTTCGGATACGATCCACACTGGACCCGAGGAAATCGTTGCAGCATCTCGTTGAGGTGTTGAGCGAGGACTCCCTCACCGATCCTGACGTAGATGCTCTTCAGGTGAAACGGTACGCTGCGAAACCGCTCTTTGATGGCCTCGAATTTCTCTCGGAAGATCTCCGGAATTCCCGGGAGGACATAGATGTTCCGGATCATCACCGCCGGGAAGCGCAGATCGCTCGCCAGAAGCTCGGCCCCCTCCGGCACCTCGGCCATCCTCAGGCGCGCCTCATTCAGGTGTTCCTGATACAGTGCTCGGAGTCTCGCTACGAGCTCCGGGTGCCTCACGACCGGCACTCCTAATCCTCGCGCGATCCCTTCCATCGTGACGTCGTCGTGGGTGGGGCCGACTCCCCCCGAGGTGAACACATAGTCGTAGTCGCGGGCGAACTCAGAGACCTCCTTCCCGATCAGTTCCACCTCGTCAGGAATCACCGTGATCCTGCGAACGTCCACCCCGAGAGTGCGAAACTCCCGGCAGAGATACGCGGCATTCGCGTCCGTCACCTTCCCGGAGAGGATTTCATTGCCGATCAGGATGATCCCGGCGGTCTTTGGCAAAGGGTCACCCCTGAGACTGGCGGGTGTCACCGAAGACTCTAGCCTGCTTGTACGCCCGACCTCTGCACGTTTCTGTCACGCTTTGAATTTGCGCGGCGCTAGATGGGAACGGCTGATGCCAGCGCCCCACGCACCGCTTCGAGCTTCGCGCGAAAGTCTTCCCCGGAGAGGACTGGTCGCGCCGAAATGGTCGGGAGGGCCTCCTCCAGCTCTACCCAAGAAACACACCCATCGTATCGCTTCTGGTTCGGGCGCCTGATCGTTTCCGGGAGCTGAAAGACGCGCAGGGCCAACACGTGCACCCCGGGGCGGCGGTAGTGGAACCGGGCTTCGACGGCGGACCAGGAAAGGACGTGCTGCCCTTCCAACTGTTGAAGCGAATCAAGACGGTCCACTTTCCAGACTTCCTCAGCCACCGCGTAGAAGTCGAAGCAGACCTGGTCCGCAGGCGGAGACCCCCGGAAGGAGGCGGCCAGGTCTCTGTGGGCGGCCGGAACAAGATCGTTTTCATTCTGGTGCGCGTAGGTGGGGAAGAGAAAGAACTCGCGGTGCTCGACGGTGAACCCCTGTTTTTGCTCGAGAATTCCCCCCTTTCGAATGAGGAGGATCTGGCCTCGGGCCAAGGAGCGTTGGATCGCCGCCCATTCCTTGAGGGCCGTCCGGTTCAACTCAAGCATTGCGGCCATTCTATCTACCGCTTGTGGTAAAATCAAGCCGACATGCCCAACGAATTCGCTGAATTTCTCCTCCCGAACCCCTTGATCAACCGCCTGCTCTTGCTGGGTGATGTCGTCGTTCTCGCTGCGATCGGCTGGGCATTCCGAACGGCCCTCGGCCTCCTCGTAAGCATTCCTTTAACCTTCTTTGGGCTGATCTGGCTCGGGATGGCCACGAACGACTTCTTTCTTGCGCTCGTCCTCTTCCATCTGATCTGTGGAATGATCGGGCTTCTCACCCTGCGCCGCCACCGGCAATGGTGGGTCGCGATCATGGCCGGTGGTCTCCTCATCGGGGCCCCCCTGCTGGGCCTCTTGACTTGAACGGGTCAGGGAGATTCGCGTGAGTGCCGTTCGTTTGAGCGGCTGGGCATTGATTCTCGGCTCGTCTTCTGGATTCGGCGAGGCCACGAGCCTCGCTCTGGCCCGCGCGGGGATGCATATTTTCGGCGTCCACCTGGACCGGAAGGCGACTCTTCCGAATGTCGAACGCATTGTCGGGGAGATTCGTGGAATGGGCCGTGAGGCCCACTTCTTCAACGTCAACGCAGCAGACGCGGAAAAACGCGCCGAAGTGGCGACGGAGATGCAGCGGCTTCTCGAAACCAGAGGGGAGATGGGTCAGCTTCGCGTCATGCTCCACTCCCTTGCCTTCGGGACCTTGAAACCCTTCGTCGCCAGCCCCATGAAGGAGGCCGTGACACAGG
>JACOUJ010000162.1 GCA_016177865.1 Candidatus Rokuibacteriota bacterium | reverse complement strand
GATCCGATGGTCCTCCGCTTCTTCTGGCGGACGCTCAAGCGGACCGAGGACGGCCGCTGGCTCTCGGTCTGCCAGGGGGAGCTGAACTGGGTGGAGGCCGAGGAGACCCCGTTCGTGGTCCAGCGCCTCCGCCTGAGCCTGGACGGGGCGGGACGCTTCATTGCCGCGGAGCTGATCCTCCCCGGCGACTATCGGGAGTCCCTCGACCCCGCGAGCCTCGAAGCCGGGGCTGGCGGGGTCCTCACCTGCGCGATCCGGGGCGGCGCCTACCGGGCCCGGCTCGGCCGCGCCGCGGCGCTCCAGCTCGCGCCGCACCTCGTCGAGCGCGACGGGATCGTTTCCCTCACCCTCGGCGGCCGCCTCCACCCGATCGCCAACACCCACAGGCATCTCCCGCTCGTCGATCGAGACCCCACCGGCTAGCGCTTCCCTCACTGTCAAGGGGAGGCAGCTATTTTCATCTGTCGTCTGGCCCCCAGGCCAGCCTCTCCGACCCAAACGCACACACAAAAATAGCCATTGACAACACACCAAGTTTTACACTATTTTGTCGCCTAACGAGCTGGCCAAGAAGGCCGGGAAGTGGGACCCCGTCGCGATCATCCGGAAATTCCGCGACAGCGGGTGGCGGGGGACCGCGTGATCAAGGGGTACCACGCCGGGTACATTCTCGACGCGTCGGTTGCAGTGAAATGGTTTGCCGAGCTGGGCGAGGAAGAGCGTGACAGGGCGTTGGCACTTCGGGTCCGGCACACCGCCGGGCTCCTTCGCTTATCGGTCCCTGTCTCGTTTCCGCTCGAGGTGGCCAATGCCCTCAGGTTCAACCAGCGGTTCGAGGAGGGTGATGTGGTTGTCGCCGTCCAGGCCCTAGAGGACCTCAGGCTGGACATCCGACCCACAGACTTCGACCTCCTCCGCAAAACCGTGGCGATCGCCTACGCCTATCGCCTCACGCTGTACGACGCGGTGTATGTCGCCCTGGCCGAGGCTTCGGGGCTCCCTCTTGTTACTGCCGACGAGGCGTTACTCAAAGGGATGAAGGGTCACAGCATCGTCCTCCGCCTCCGCGACCTGGAGTTCCCGTAGCGCTGTTCCTGGGAGGTCCGGTGTCCCGTAACGACCAGGCGACCCGCCAGTGGCACCTGCTCCGGCGGCTGGAAGGCTCGCGGGGCGCCACCCTCGAGGAGCTTGCCGAGGCCCTGCCCGATGAGTTCCCCAAGCACCTCCGGACCCTCCGACGGGACCTGGCCGCGCTCGAGGCGGCCGGCTTCCCCCTCCTCACCGAGCGCGTGAACGGGCGGACGCGCTGGAGGCTCATCGAGGGTACCGTCACATCCCGGCCCTCACCTTCGCGGCGACCGAGCTGATGGCCCTCACTTTCAGCCGCCACCTCCTCAAGCCCCTGGAGGGGACCCAGATCCACGCCTCCCTCGACTCCGCGCTGGCCAAGGCTGCCGCCGCCCTCCCGCCCCCCGGGCTCGCCTATGTCCGGCAGATGCAGGATTTCTTCTCGGTCCGGCTCGGCCCCCACAAGGCCTACCGCCAGCACCGGGCGACGATCGACCTCCTCACCCGCGCCATCGCCGAGACCCGCACCGTCCAGATGCGCTACTACTCCGCCTCGCGCAACACCACGGGCCGCCGGGAGGTGAACCCCTACCGCCTCTGGTACGCGGGAGGGGCCCTCTACCTGATCGCCTACTGTCACCGCCGCCGGGACGTCCGGATGTTCGCCGTGGACCGGATTCGCTCCCTGACGATCACCGACCACCCCTGCCAGATGCCGCTGGGCTTCGACGTCGAGGCCTACGTCCAGGACGCCCTGGTAATCATGCGGGGGAAGCAGATCCAGGTAGAGCTCCTGTTCGACAGGGGGACCGCGGCCTGGGCGAAGGACCGGATCTGGCATCCGAGCCAGCGCCTCACCCCGCTCAGGGGCGGCCGCCTGAGGATGACGCTCCGCGTGGCCGACACGCGTGAGCTGGTCGGGTGGATCCTGAGCTTCGGGAGCGGGGTCCGGGTGGTCAAGCCGCCGGAACTCCGGCAGAAAGTGCGCGAGGCGGCGCGGAGAATTCTACGAGCTGCCGTTTAAACGACTACCGTCAGGCCCAGGCCGCGAAAATCTTCGTCGAAAGCCAGGCAGGGCATGTGATCCAGAAGCGTGGTGACGACGACGAAGGAAACGGCGTCACAGAAGGAGAGGCGGCGCTCCCGCCCGTACTGGCGGAAGACCTGCTCCGCTTCATCTCGCACCCGATCGCCGTACCTGACGATGTGGAGTTGTGGTTTCACCTCGTTGAGGAAAGCCAGCGCCGCCTGGAAGTTCCGCCGGTACCGGAGAAGCGTCACCGTCTCGCTGATGATGTCCCAGGTGGCCGTAAAAGCGGTTCCAGACGCTACCGCCTCGGCCACAAGCTCTTCGGCCCGCGCGTGGTTGGCGTCGTCCGGGTTGAAGCAGGCGTAAAAGAACGAGGTGTCGCAGAACACGCGGCGCGGCAGCCGCATCAGCGGATGATCCCGCCCCGGCCGTAAAGGTGCTCCTTGACGTGGGAGGAAATGTCGGTTTTCCGCCCCCGGTGCTTCGGAAGCTTCCGCATGAGCTCCAGGAGCTTTCTGGCCGCCGCCCCTGGCTCGGGCTCCGGCAACGCCGCCCGCAGCTCCGCCACCACCTCGTCCCGCACCGTGATCTGGACCGCTATGCCCGCGTCTTTCCGGACCAGGCGCACCAGCTCCGGCAGCCTCCTCCGGGCCTCACTGATCGAGACTTTCATGGCTACCTCCCACCTCTTGAGAAACCACCAAAAAGTGTACAACAATGTACGTAAAGGGTCAACCGCTACGTGACCTCATCTGTCATACCGGGCTGGTATTGTTCCCCTGTGAAAATATTCCGCAGCGGCTTGCTGCCGCTGGCGTACCGTCTGCCGGGAGGTGAGTGGATGAACGGCACGTCTCCCGAGATCGAGAGAAAGTTTCGGGAGATGTTGCTCCAGCGCTCGGGGGAGGAGCGCCTGAGGATGGGGTGCTCCATGCACGCGACGGCTCGCGCGCTGGTCCGGGCCTCAGTGTTGGCGAAGGATCCGCAGGCATCGCCCGCAACTCTCCGGCGAGCGCTCTTCCTCCGCTTCTATGGCCACGAGCTCGATCTCGAAACCCGCGAGAAGATCCTGCGGGCGCTGGGCGAGAATCAGGACGAATAACCTCAGAAGTCCCTGGAAGGATGGCGTTCAGCCGTTCGGGGATATCATGCCTCACGTAGACCTGGCGTTCCGTGTGATGGGGACCACGCTCCCTGTGGACCACGGCTACGCCCTGTACTCCGCCATCAACCGCCTTGTCCCTGCCTTGCACGACGCCCGCGACATCGGGGTCCATCCCATCCGCGGCAGGTATGTCGGCGAGGGAAACCTCCACCTGACTCCCTTCTCCCGGTTGGTTATCCGACTGCCGGATGACCGAATCCGCCCCTTTCTCCAGTTGGCCGGCAAGACTCTGGATGTGGACGGCTACCGGCTCCGTGTCGGTGTCCCTGAGACGCGGGCGCTCCGTCCGGCCGCAACGCTTTACTCCCGTCTCGTCACCATTAAGGGTTTCATGGAGCCGGAAGCGTTTCTTGAGGCGGCCGGGCGGCAGCTTCAGGAGATGGGTGTCACGGCTGACCTCCGCGTTGGCGAACGGCGGACCCTGCGGGTGAAGGACAAGCAGGTCGTGGGGTTCGAGGTCACAGCTCTCGGCCTCGACGCGGAAGATTCAGTTCGCTTGCAAGAGGTAGGCATCGGAGGCCGCCGGCGAATGGGGTGCGGGATTTTTTGTGGCGGCAGAGAGGTAGGTCAATGTTAGAGGACGCTCTGTGGGCTAAGAGCAAGACGAAACGTTATCCTGTTGATCCACCAACGATAGAGAACCATTGCAAGGACGTTCATCGCGCGGCAGTATCGCTATGGAATTCGGTGGAGTGTGATATCTCAGCAGCTCTGAAAACCAGTCTGGACATGCTGCGACGTGAATTACGGTTGCTATTCATACTCGCTGCATTCTTACACGACATTGGAAAAGCGAACAGCTCCTTCCAGTCGCTCGTACACGGGGATCGAAAGAAGCGCCAACCTGTACGACATGAAATCCTGAGCGCGCTGCTGGTTTCAGGGTCCCAATTTCTTGGGCAATGGTTGAGAAGTGCGCTGACCGAGCAAGAAGTATTGGCGGTGGCGTGGGCAGTAGGCGGACACCATCTGCAGATGTGGCAGCAGACGGAACTGGACCGCGAGAATCCTTTGTTGAGAATCGCAGGTGCCGACAAAACATTCACGATTTATCTTGGACACCCGGAGATCGCATCGCTGCTCGTGTCAGTAAAGGAATGGCTAGGAAACGAGGGCCGACTACTCAGTACACCCCCTTCCTTCCAACACAGGACCTATACAACAAAAGAGAATCGTACGGACAGCATCAAACCGCTGTTACGAGCCCTGGTTAAAGACTCCGGAAGGCTTTGGTCTATCTGGAGGTCAGACTGGCAATTTGTGAGCAGGTTGGCCATTCTAAAATCGTTGCTAATCGCAGCCGATGTTTCGGGTTCTGCGTTGGTCGCGGAAGATCTTCCGATTTCCGAGTGGATTGCGAGTGCATTGGGTAGCCGTTTGGATCCTACGGACCTCGATCCGGTCATCGCCACCCGCCTAAAGACCAGTCAACCACGCAGCTTCCAGCGCCAGGTCGCGTCAAGCGAGCACCCGGTCACCGTTGTGGCTGCTGGTTGTGGCAACGGGAAGACGGTAGCGGCCTACCTGTGGGCGAAGAAGTGGGCCTCGGGGAGAAAACTCTTTTTTGCATATCCAACTACAGGAACAACCACCGCCGGTTTTGAGGACTACTTGTTGGCTCAAACCCACATCGAGCGTGCACTCATTCACGGAAGGGCCGAAGTGGACTTGAAAGCCATGGTTGTCTCCCCGGAGGATGACCTTTTCGAAGAGACTATTCGCTTGGAGTCTTTAAAGGCGTGGAGACAGCAGGTCATCGCCTGCACGGTTGATACGATCCTGGGATTGATACAAAACCAGCGTCGAGGATTGTTCAGCTCTCCGGCCATCACCTGTGGTGCTTTTGTGTTTGATGAGATCCATAACTACGACAAGCGGTTGTTCGGCGAGTTGTTGACCTTCTTGCGCATGTTCCCGGGCACACCGGTTCTCCTGATGAGTGCGTCCGTACCGCCTACCCGCCTTGACGCACTACGCCGGACGCTTGGTGACCGCATGGGCGAGATCATCCCAGGCGAGCCTGAACTTGAAAACCGACCACGCTATTGGATTGAAAGCCGCTCATCGCCTCAGGAGTGTTGGCCGGAGGTGTTGCGGTCCTTGGAGCAGAAGGAGAAGGTTCTGTGGGTCTGCAACACCGTGGGCGACGCCGTGAATGTCTTCGAGCAGGCTTTGGCCCAGAAGGTGTCATCCATCGTTTACCATAGCCGGTTCCGTTACCGCGACCGCGTGAACCGACAAAAAGAGGTTCTAGCGGCGTTTGAGCCCAATGCTAAGTCTTGCCTGATCGTTTCAACACAAGTCTGCGAAATGTCGCTCGATATCAATGCTGATCTTCTAGTTACGGCCCTGGCGCCTCTGCCTTCACTGGTCCAGCGGATGGGGCGTCTAAACCGCTTTGCCGAAGAAGGCATACCTGCGCGCCCTTGCCTTGTCTATCCCTTCATCGGGAAACCGTATGACAGCCCGGAACACAAGAATGAGATGAATGCGGCTGAAAGGACCATTGAGGCGTTGGCTAAGAGACCTTGCAGCCAGGCAGATTTAGCATCATATCTGAATGAAATGCAGACGAGTGAAAGCTGGACGCAAACGTCCGCATGGCTAGACGGTGGTTGGCAGAGCAAACCGCTTCCCCCGCGTGAAGGTGGATACACGGTCACCGTGATCCGAGAAGAGGACATCGCAGAGATCGCCCGTGAACTTGGTCCAGAAAGATTTGGTCGCTGGACTTCTCAACAACTCGTCCCGTGGACGATCCCGATGCTCCTTAGTAGCTCTTACGTCCTTGAACGGCGAATTGGTGGCTACCCATTAGCCCCCCTGGGGACAATTGACTATGACCTAACGGAGGGTGCTCGATGGCACAAGAAGACCAAACTATAACCTGGCGGTTGTCCGACCGAGGTATGGGTGTCCTAGAGCGTGCCGGTCTGGCCGCACTTCATATGACCCTTCGGGCGGCGGAAGAACAATCTGCTGATCTCCGACCCTTGCGTTGGACTGCCGGTGACCTGACGCCGGATTCTGTCACGCTTCGTTGGAAGGAAAAAGGTGAGCGTGCCTTCAAAAAGCTCTTCGAATACGCCTGGCAGGTTCGCGATGGCGTCTTCTATCTTCCTGGCGTGCATCGGGAAGACGAGCAGAAGGAATTTGCCTACCGCCGCGTGCCGACGCACAACGGGCTTCTCGGGACGTTTCTGCAACACATCAACGTGCAGCCTCGGGCGAAGGAGGTTACCCGCATAACAGAGCAGGTTGAAGAAGATAAGCAAATCACCGTTCAGTTCAAGGTAGTTCGCCGGTCGCATATCAAACCGATCCGAGACCTGAAGAAACTGTTTTTGCGTAAATCTCTAACCACTAAACCTGTCACTCTTTCCGGCTGGGTTATGCCAGGCATTGCACCACGTTATGGCACAGAAAAGGCATGGCAGGGGCACGCAAGGCTCGCCCTGTTGCTCATGCTGGCCCCAATCGCCTGTTTGTATCTACGACTGAAAGGTAAAGGAAGCAATCGGATTGTTGTTGCTCCTGATGTATCGGACCTCGACGAGTTCAGCAAAGTCCGCCCTACACTCCTGCTCAGCCCCGATGCAGCGGATGCGGCGAGTCTCGGAGATGCCGGATTGCGGTTCGCAGCGGAATATGCAACCCGTTCTCTACACCAAGAGATGCCCGTGGCTTGCCGAGTTGTTGCAATGGGCAAAGTAGACTATTATCGTAGCCAGAGTGTCAGAAAAGCCGTGCTCGATGTGAAGCCGGCTCTTTCTTCCGTGGAGCGTTATCAAAACCTCCTGGGAGCATTCCCCAATACATATGTCTCTTTGCGTGATGTCGCACCTGCCACTTCTGAATCTGTTGTTGATGCGGTCTTGCAATCCGATGACGATGATGCCGAAGACCAACGAGCATCCGGATACTTCAGGGTTCCCTCGGGCAGAGGTCGTATTGCCGATAACATCGTTGCTGGTAGACCGTGGTACAGCGATCTTTTTACACCCCTGGTCTGGGATGTCTATGGACTAGAGAGACAAAGGAAAAAGTCGCGTGGAACATCTGTTGAACGAATCTATTTCAAGAATATTTCTTACCAAAGGAGGAATCTCATGGAACTGATCCAGGAACAGGAAATGTGGGACACAGAGTCGGAGCGGTACTTCGTTGAGGCCTTCTGGGAGATACTCGCCTCACTCTACGCCCAGGAGGCGAAGGCCGTGGAGCGCGGCGGGTCGCGAAAGGTCGAGGATCGACTCGACGACCTCAATGAGGACATCCGTCGTTCCCTTATGCGCGCCAAGACACGAGTCCTGTTGCGGGGTTACTTGGCCGAACTCTTCGCCAAAGGCGGGCGTCAACCCGCTTTGGTTCAGAATCGTGCAGAGATCTGGAAGCTCATGGATCACCCATGGGAGTGGAAGAGGGCCCGTGACCTCGCCCTCCTCGCACTGGCGACCTATCAGTCTAAGGAAAAACGGGGGCAAGCTCAAGCCCAAAGCTCAAGATCTAGCGAGAAAGGAGAACAGTCATGACTATGCACCTGTTTGGCGCCGTACTGACGGCGAAAGGCACTGCCGCCAACAACCGTGGGGAAGTCGAGGGAACTGCCTCGACTCTTCAGAAAATCATCCGCAACGGAGAGATTTACTCGACCGTGAGCGCAGAAGCCATTCGCTACGCTCTACGGGAGGGCTGGCAAGAGGATTCCAGCCTCACTGTAAACCGAAAGGTATTGTCACACAGGGGCGTGGAACTGCAGGATCGCGAATTCAAGGGATGGAAGGACAACATCGACGATGACATTCTTGGCTTCATGCATGCCAGGAAGGAGACTGTTAGCCGTCGGGGTGTTTTGGAAGTTACCCGTGCCATCAGCACAACCCCATGGAACGGGGAACTCTCGCACAATTTCGCCTCCCCTGGAGCTAACCCGATCGGTAACAAAGATCCCATACCGTACGCCGTTGAGGAACACCACACGCGTTACCAGTATGGCTTTGCCATGACCCCTGACGCGATAGAGAAGGACAAGGGTGTCCGTGTGGAGAAGACTCTGCTAGGCATTCAGAACTTGCGTCGTGTGGCAGGGAACCATGCCCGCTTCCTCTTCGACTTCTCGCCCGAAGTTATCGTCCTTCGCTGGACGCTTGATCCCGCTCCGCGTATGCTCCTTTGTTTTGATGAAGATGAACGAGGAGCAATCTCACTCGCTCGCCTGGTCAGTCGTACCAAAGGGGAAGTGCCTGACATCGCCGCGAGTGAACTTACCATCGGCTGCGCGTTGGCTAATGTGGAAGGACTGGGAGAACTTAGGGCCGCCGGAGCCAAGGTTTGCGACGGTGTGAAAGAGGCTGTGTCGGTCATCATTGATCGAGCAAGGCAGCATTTCAGTGCAACCGCCAAAGGTGGTGCGAAGGGGAGATAAGCGTGGACATTTCGCTCTACGTTGAAGTTCCAATCTGTGCCTTCCGTCCTTTCGCTTCACGTGAGTACCAGGATACATATCCCGTCCCACCTCCATCGGCGGTCTACGGGATGCTTTTGTCCCTCGTGGGTGTTCGACGCGAGGAGAAGGCCCGGCACTGTGGCGTGGAAATGGCGCTAGCCGTCGAGACCTTACCCGAGAAGGCCAAGGTCTTTCGGAAGTTACGCCGCGGGAAGGCACTTGAGGATACCCGTCCGGATTATCAGGACCTCCTGCTCGATCTCCACCTCTGGATCTGGCTGAAGCAAGGCCGTGACAATGCCCCTGTTCCTTTATCGGACAGGATTGCGCAAGCGCTCTCCGCTCCCGTTTCGGTAACTCGATCCGGCGGACTGTCCTTGGGGGAAAGCAGTTATCTCGTGGACACGATCGCCATGAAGGAACCGTCCGAAGGCGAAAGCATATTCCTGCAGCCGAGTGATCAAGGTTTTCACAGCCTACCGGTTTGGGTGGATCACCAGAATGACCTGAAAACTCAATTGCAGCGATTCACATTGGTGTCCCGACCCCTTATAAGTGGACCGGAGGGCTGTTGGGTGGAAATCCCTTCACCTGTTGCCTAAGGGAATCCTGAAGGAAACAGCGTGAGCGAGGCAGAACCCCTCATTCGCGTCATGGCGCTGCATGCGCTGGCGTACTGTGAGCGGCTCTTCTATCTGGAGGAGGTGGAGGAGATCAGGATTGCCGACGCAGCGGTGTATGCCGGACGGAGGCTCCACGAAGAACTTGCCGCTGATGAGGGTGACTTCATCAGCCTGACGCTAGAGAGCGAAACCCTCGGTCTGAAGGGGAAAGTCGATTGCATTCGACGGAGAGACGGGCGGTTGATCCCCTACGAGCATAAGCGCGGCCGTGCCAAGGCGGGTGAGGAGAAACCTGAGCCTTGGCCCAGCGACAGGCTCCAGGTCTGCGCCTATGCCCTGCTGGTGGAGGAACACACTGGCATCCCCATTGAAGAGGCACGGATTCGATATCATGCTGACAACGCGACGGTACGTGTTCCGGTCGATGAAACGGCTCGTGAAGATGTGCGAAAGGCCGTCGTCCGCGCCAGAGAGCTAAGTCGGTCCGTCGAGCGGCCACCGGTGACCGACAATGAGCGGCTCTGCCTCCGGTGCTCTTTGGCGCCTGTGTGCCTGCCGGAGGAGGAGCGACTGGCGCGTGACCCACGTTGGGACCCTGTGCGTTTGTTTCCGCCTGATTCAGATAGACAGACTGTTCACGTGACCGACAACGGCGCCCGTGTTAGCCGGGCGGGAGAAACCTTGGTCATCACCCGTACTGACGGGAGAAAAGAGAACTTTCCGATCCGTGAGGTCGGCCAACTGGTCCTTCACGGATATGCCCAGGTGAGCACTCAAGCGATTCATCTCTGCACCCACAGCGAAGTGGGGATTCACTGGGTGACCGCCGGAGGCCGGTATGTAGGCAGCGTGGCTTCGGGAGCAAGCCCTGTTCAGCGGCGCATTCGCCAGTATGAGGCCTTGCGTGATCCCGGGCTTTCTTTTCGGCTGGCCAAGCGATTAGCCCTTGCCCGGGCGGAAGGCCAGCTCCGATTCCTCCTGCGCGCTTCACGGGGTGAGGACCGAGCGTCTTCCGGTGTACAGGTAGCGGTGGAGGGTATTCGTGCTGCGCTCGCCGGCATGGGCCGGGCCGAGGGGATCGATGCATTGCGGGGACACGAGGGTGTGGCTGGGCGCTACTATTTTTCAGGACTTCCGGCGCTCCTTCGAGACGACCTCGATACCCGGCTTCAATTTTCCGGACGGAACAGACGTCCTCCGAAGGACTGTTTCAACGCCCTCTTGAGCTTCGGATACGCCTTGCTTTACCGAGATGTTATGCAAGCCATTCTGGCTGTAGGGTTGGAGCCAGCGTTCGGTTTCTTTCATCAACCGCGCTCTGCCGCCCACCCGTTGACGCTGGACCTGATGGAACTGTTCCGGGTCCCGCTCTGGGACATGCCGCTCATCGCCTCTATGAACCGGGCGCAATGGGATCCGGATTCTGATTTCGCATACGCCGGACCTCAGGTCTGGCTGAGCGAAACGGGGCGGGAAAAGGCGATCGAGGTATATGAGCGCCGGAAAGAGGACCAGTGGAGGCACCCGGTAACGCGGTACTCGCTTTCTTACGCCAGACTCATTGAGCTTGAAGTCCGCCTCCTGGAAAAAGAGTGGACGGGTGAGCCTGGGCTGTTTGCTCGGATGCGGCTGAGGTGAGGAATGGCTGAAGGTCGTCTCTGGTACCTTGTGTGCTATGACGTGAGGGAGCCGGGACGGCTGCGCCAGACCCACAAGCTGCTGAAGGGGTACGGGTCGAGCCTTCAGTATTCCATCTTCAGGTGTCGTCTTAACACTCGGCAGCTCGAACGGTTGCGTTGGGAGCTCGAGAGGGTGTTGGCCCCTGAGGACGGCTTGATGATCGCCGGGCTCTGTGCGGGCTGTATCGCTCGGATTGTTGTGCGAAATCCTCGAAAGGAATGGGTACTCGGGGAAGAACCACGGTTTCAGATCGTGTGAGGACTCATCGTGGGTCGGATAGGGATTCAAGGATCTGAGATTGTGAGGGTCTACGGAACGGTAGATGAGCCGTATCCCCTGGTCGCGCTGGCAAAATATCAGAGGTGATCTCTTTTCAGGTGCATGATTGTGGATTTGGGTCGCAATGCCAAATGGAATTGTGGACTTGTCCCGTTTTGCCCGTTGGTAAGGAAGTGGAAGTATGGGTGAGGGGAGATGAGAACGGCGGTGCATGAGCAAAGGGCGAAATCGACCAATGGCTACCTGATGTTGCAGGAATGCGGTGGGTTCATCTGAGATGCCGAAAGGCGTTGAGCACTGACGGCGGGGTCGGAAGACACGGATTTTCTGGTAGTGGGTTCATCTGAGATGCCGAAAGGCGTTGAGCACTATGGATGTAATGTCGTGGTGGCGGCGGCAGCGCTGTGGGTTCATCTGAGATGCCGAAAGGCGTTGAGCACTTG
>JACOUJ010000410.1 GCA_016177865.1 Candidatus Rokuibacteriota bacterium | reverse complement strand
TGGAGCGTGAGCGCCGATCGCCTGGCCTCGGCCTTGACCATGTCCTGTAGCTGAGCGGCGGCCAGCGTGGGCGTGGGTCCCGGGAGCAGGCGTTCTCGAAGCGCCGCGCCTCTTTCCTCCAGCTCCTTTCCTTCCTCGGCGAGACGAGCTTTTCGAAGTAGCAGCTGCTCGTACCGGTCAACCCTCAGTCGGGCGGCCTGGAGTTGGGCGCGGGTCTCCTCTCGGCGCTTCAAGAGCGGCTCGACGCCATAGACGTATCCGAGGACGACAGCAGCGATAAGTGCGCCCGCGATGACAACCTGGCGCTCTCTCGGTCTTAGCCGCCAATTCATTTCGTCCTCGCCCGGATCGTGAAGCGTTCCTGGCCCCCCTCGCGCTCAATGCTCCCGGAAAAGCCGGCCTGCTGAAAGAGGGGCGAGGCCTCCAGCCGGGGGATCATCTCCTGGGGGGAACTGGAGTAGCCGGCGATCTCCACCTCACCCCGCTTGTAAGTGATCCGCGTGAGCCATGTATGCCGGGGAACGAGAAGCGTCAACTCCCGAAGGAGCACCAGTTTCGAGGGCTCGCGCCTGGTCCCGTCCAGCCCTTCGATCAAGCGCCGGATCTCGGCAATCCGTCTCGCATCGGCCTCCACCGCTTGGACCTCGGGTGCGAGCCGCTGGATCTTGGCCAGATTCTTTGCCAGGGCTCGCCGCTCGAGGCGGTAGGCATTGAGCCACCCGGCTGTCCCAAAGATGACCAAGAGCAGGGCGGCCCCGGCGGCGATTCGCATCTGGACGGTTCGCCTGGAAGGAAGAACGGTTGGACTAAGGAGATTCAGGCGCCAGGCTCCCAGCCCGAGCCCTTGGAGAGCCAGAGCTGCGGCCGCCGCGTACGAGAAGTCCGCCTGGGCGGATGCGCCCCGGAGCGGGGCAAACGGGTTCAGGAAAGTGAGGCCCGCCTGGCGCGTCCACGCCTCCACAGGCTCCCGCGCCCCTTCTCCCAACCAGAGAACCCACGCGAGTGGTGAGGCCCGACGCGCTTCCTCCCCGAGAGCGCGAAGCGCCTCGGTCCACTCCCGCTCTCCTTCTCCGGACACAGGCCGCTCATGCTGCCAGAGCGAACGGCCAACCTCGAGCACTTCTCCTCGAAGAACGCCTTCGGCCTTCTCCACCGTCAGTCCAGGGCCGGGCGGGGCCCCAGCCATGGCGGCGAGGGACGCAACGGCTACCGGCGCGAGCGTCGCCGCGGTAGGCCGGATCCCCCCCCCAAGCAACTGCTCCACCGCCGCCTCCACTGTCTGTTTCGGACTGGCAGCCAGAAGAAGACTCCACATGGTTCCCCTTCTTCGACCGAGCAGTGCAAAGTCAAAGTAGAGCTTCTCGGCGGGAAGCGGAAGATGACGCTCCAGATCAAACTCGATGAGTCGTCGCAAAAGAGATGGGTCCTCGGCCGGAATCGCCAGCTGACGGAGAAACCCCTGGTGCCCGGGCAACCCCAGGACCACAGGCCCTTGGGCGGGGCCAAGGGCCTGGCGCACTCGTTCCCCCAGAGAAGGCTCCCCGTCGCGGGGGAGGTCTACGGCTCTGATCCATCGTGTGGCGCCGAGACGCCGCTCGAGTTTGACGGCTCGGATCCCGTTGGGCCGCCATTCAATCCCGATGCTCTCCCGGAATCGAATCATTGGCGCCCTGGCCCCACAACGTCATTCCACATCTTCACGAGGAGGCGCTCCTTTCCTTCGAGCTTCACCACCCCGCGCGTCGTGCGGGGCATTCCGCTTGAGCTCCGCCCCGTAGACTCCACGGTGAAGACGGTCGAGCGGACGATCCCGCCTTGCTGGGGCTGAACCAGAGGCTGGGCTTCGCGCTGGGCCAGGATAAGAGGTGCGATCTGAGGAACCATCGCCTGCAGGACCGTAGGAGTGGCGGTGTTCAGGTTGATCTGGCCGCTCCCCCAGACCGTGAGGTGCGGGGCCAGCAGGTCATAGACCTCCGGCGTCACGCCACGGATCAGCCGAAGCTCCTCGATGGAGTCGAGGGGCCCGTTTTTCGCTCGGTAGGACGGGGAGAGGCGCTCATAGTAGTCGTCTTCGGCGCCGTTGAGACGATGGAACGGATCCGGGTCAATCCAGTCCAGGATGGAATCAGCGATCGTGTCCCGTTCTGAGCCCGGCGGCAGCCCTACGGTGTCCATGAGGCGAACCAGGATTTCCCGGCTCGCCCGGTTCACATTGATCCTTCGCTCTTCGTCCACGATTTGGTAACGATAGGCTCCGCGGGCGAGAGTCCCATCGCGTTGGACAATTGGCGGCTTGGCTGGGCTGGACTGGCCGCCGCGTCTCTCCCCCCCCGCCAACCGAATCAGGGCGGCCTGTCCGTCTTCGGTGAGGGCGTTATAGTCCCAGGCCTCCAGAAGCTCGGCGAGGGCCCGCTGGAAACCAGCCAGAGCCAAGGCATGGGCTTCCGCCTCTCCTCGGGCATTGAGCGCCGCAGTCCCCTCAACGCGTACCGAGACCGCGAAGCCTGCGGCAATAACCGTCAGCAGCAGAGTGATCCAGAGGACGAGCAACAGGGCCACACCATGTTCGTTTGCCAGGAGGAGAGTATGCGGAATTCGGAGTGCGGAGTGTGGAATTCCCCATTTCGCATTCCCCATTCCACATTCCCTCATGAGCGGGGTTTCCCCGTGGGGTTGGTCTTCTTGAGGTCAGTGGCCGCAAAGATCGGAAGCGTGATGGGTCCGAGGGCCCGCGAGGGGGCCAGGGTCAGGGTCACTTCCACGGCGCGGGGGATGGCTGGGGCCGGGTCGGACGCCGCGGCCACTTGGCCACCCCGAAGCCCTCTGCTTTGCGCTTCTGCAGGCTTGACCTCCTGCGGCTCCCAGGATGAAACCCATCCGTCCGGACCGAGATAGCGGAGGCGAAACTCCTGAACGCGACTGTCCAGGAGATGCGCCGATGCGTGTCCGTCTTCCGGAAGCCCCCGGCCCAGCAGTGGCGCGCTCCGGATAAAGAGGCCACCCCCCCGTTCGAAGAAAAGGGTGACGACCCGGAAGGGCGCGTGGCCGCCCGGGGATGGGTCGGACACGGCCGAAACGAAGCGCACCCGTCCGCCTTCGCCCTGGAAAAAGTGGACGAGCTTGTCACCATCCGTGATCGCGTAGGGATACGCGGAGCGAAGCTCCTGGCTCAGCAACGCCACCAGATCCCGGCTCCGCTCCTGAGTTTCCACCTGCTGCTCACCTCGTTCCCACGCGCGGCTCGCCAGACGCAGGACGCCCCCCAAGACCATAGTGATGAGGACCATCGCCGCCAGGGCGATCAAGAGCTCAAGGAGGGTGAAGCCCTCTTGTCTCGCCAAGGGAAGGGAACAGGATTTCCGATTAAGGCGAATCAATGGGCGAGCTGGTCGAGCGCCGGAACTCATCATTTCGGCACGACGGTGCGGAGCGTGG
>JACOUJ010000409.1 GCA_016177865.1 Candidatus Rokuibacteriota bacterium | reverse complement strand
TTTCTGAGCGTGTTGCGATTGATGCCGAGGAGCTGGGCCGCGCGGAGCTGATTGCCCCCTGTTTCCTTGAGGACCTCAATGAGCAACGGACGCTCCACCAGGCCGACAATCAAAGAATAGAGATTGGCCTGGGGATGTTGGCTGAGGCCCTGGACGCACTCCATCAGCTTTCGCCGAATGATCTCCTCGAGCGTCGGGTCCCCGGCGGGGACCGGCGCTGAGACCGGCTCGATCGGGAGGTGTTCGGGGAGGATGACGCCCCCCGTGGCCATGACCATCGCCCGCTGAATGACGTTCTCCAGCTCCCGGACGTTGCCTGGCCAGGAGTAGCCCATGAGGGACGCGAGCGCTTCGCGCGAAAGCGTCCGCTCTCCGAGCTCGGCCTGGTACTTGGCGAGGAAGTGGTCGGCCAGGAGCGGAATGTCGCCCAGGCGCTCACGGAGGGGCGGGATCCCCAGGGTGACAACGTTGAGGCGATAGTAGAGGTCCTCGCGGAAGCGCCCCTCACGGATTGCCGCCTGGAGGTCTCGGTTCGTGGCGGCGATGACCCGAACATCGACGCGAAGTCTCTCGCTCCCCCCGATCCGCTCAAAGCTCCGCTCCTGGAGGACGCGAAGGAGCTTCGTCTGCAGCTCTGCCTCCATGTCCCCGATCTCGTCGAGAAAAAGCGTGCCGCCGTGGGCCAGCTCAAACTTGCCCTGACGTCGCTCCCGCGCGTCGGTAAAGGCGCCCCGCTCGTGGCCAAACAGCTCTGACTCGAGCAGCGTCGCGGGGATGGCCGCGCAGGAGACCGGGACAAAAGGCTTCCCGCTCCGACGGCTGTGGTGGTGGATCGCGCGGGCGACCAACTCCTTCCCCGTCCCCGACTCGCCGCAGATCAGAACGGTCACATCAGTTCCGGCGATCCGGCCGATCGTCTTATACACCTCGTGGATCGGCGGCGAGCTTCCAACGATCACCCCGAACTCGCGGATCTCTTCGAGCCCCGTGCGGAGCTGGACGACCTCGCGCGCGAGCCGTCGGGCCTCCAACGCCCGCCGGGCCAGGAGGGTCACCTGGTCAAGATCGAAGGGCTTGGGGAGATAATCGTAAGCCCCGCGCTGCATCGCCTCGATCGCCGTCTTCATGGTGCCGTGGGCCGTGATGATGACCACGTAAGTTTCCGGGCACAGCTCGCGCACCGTCTCGAGCAGCGCCAGCCCGTCCGGGCCGGGCATTCGGATGTCGAGGAAGGCCAAGCAAAATGGCTCCGCTTTGAGGGCCGCGAGAGCGGCGTCGCCATCGGCCACGGCCGTGACCTCGTACCCTTCCTGACGGAGGGCCCGCTCGAGGACCCAGCGCATCGACTCCTCGTCGTCCGCGATCAGGATCCGGTCTTGGATAGCCATCGGCTCAGCTTAGCGCCGAATGGTCAGGGAAACAACCGGGCCGCAGCTCATCCGACAGAAGCCTCTTGCGTCAGCGCTTGAAGGGGAGGAAGCAGGAGAAGGCCGTTCCCTTGCCGGGGTGGCTCTCGACGGTGATGGCGCCCTGATGCTCCTCGATGATTCGATGAGCAATCGCGAGGCCGAGGCCGAGCCCGCCCGTCTTGGTCGTGACGAAGGGGTCGAAGACGCGGTCCAGCAGCTCAGGCGCGATCCCCTCCCCCTCATCCCGGACCTGGACTTCGACGAGGGCGCGCTGTGTGGTCTCGAACGGCGAGGTCAGGGGGAGACGGGTCGCGATCGTGAGCGCGCCGCCTCCGGGCATGGCCTCGAGCCCGTTCTTGACCAGGTTCAGAAAGACCTGGGCCAACCGATCCTCGTCGCCCGGGACCGGAGGGAGGCTCGGATCATAGTGGCGGACGATCTGGACGGACTGCTCACGGCCGATCTCCTCGTGGAGGAGGAGGATCCGATCCAGCAGTTGGGCGAGGTTCACCGGGACGATGTTGAGCGGGATGGGACGGGCCAGATCCAAGAGCTGCTCCATAATCCGGTTGACCCGATCAATCTCGCGGAACATGACTTCGACGTGCTGCTCCCACGGGCTGCCCGGCCCGGCCTCGCGGCGGAGGAGCTGGGCGGCGCCCCGGATGGCGCCGAGCGGATTGCGGAGCTCATGGGCGATCCCCACCGCCATGCCGCCCAGAGCCGAGAGCCGTTCGCCGCGACGGACCTCATCCTCGAGCTGCTTGAGGCGGGAGAGATCGCGGACAATGGCCACGACGCCTGTCACCGCGCCGTCGTGAGAGAGGAGCGGCGAGGCGACGAGACTGATCGGCAGGGTGCGCCCGTCCCGGCGCTCGAGCTCACCGTCCGCGAGGAGCCGGCTCTCGCCGCTCGCGAGGACGCCCCGAATGTCCCGGACGATCTGGGACCCCGGGCCAAGCAATTCTCCCACGGGGCGGCCAAGGGCTCGCGTGGCTGAGCGGTCGAACAGGGCCTCGGCGGCAGGATTCCAGAGGATGATCTGGCCGGTCCGGTCCACCGCAACGACCGCGTCTGGAAGAGACGCAATCAGGCGCTCATAGTACCCCGCCGGGAGCGTCATTCAGCCAGCTTGAGGTCGGCTGACGCGTTCAGCGTCAGGTCGGCGCGCTCCCCCGCGAGCAGGCGAGCGTATCCGGCCGCCGCGATCATCGCCGCGTTATCGGTGCAGAGGGCCGGGGGGGGAATGAAGATTTCAAAGCCGCGATCCTCCGCTTCGCCTTGAAGCGCCTCGCGGAGGGGACGGTTGGCCGCCACGCCCCCGGAAACGAGGATGCGCCGCGCCCTCTCGCGCAAGGCCGCCCGGACCGTCCGCCGCACCAGCATCTTCACCACCGTGGCCTGAAACGAGGCCGAAATGTCGGCGATGAGACGGGGGGTGAGGGGGCGGTGCTTCTGGACGAACAGCGAGACCGCGGTCTTGAGGCCGCTAAAGGAAAAGTCGGGCGCCCCGTCGCTGAACTGGGCGACAGGGAAGGGGATCGTCTTGGGATCGCCTTCGCGCGCCGTTCGCTCGATGATCGGGCCGCCGGGATACCCCAATCCGAGGAGCTTTGCCACCTTGTCGAAGGCCTCTCCCGCGGCGTCGTCCCGGGTTTTCCCCAGGAGACGATAGTGAAGTGGCTCCGGACAGTGATAGAGGGCGGTGTGCCCGCCGGAGACGAGGAGCGCGACAAACGGATACGTGGGTCGGGGCTCCTGGAGAAAGCCTGCGAAGATGTGCCCCTCCAGATGATTGATTCCGACAAACGGAAGACGCTGGCTGTACGCCATCGCCTTCGCGACGGAGAGCCCGACCAAGAGGGAACCGACGAGGCCCGGCCCCTGGGTGACGGCGATCCCGTCCAGATCCCCAAGCGTCACGCCGCCGTCCCGAAGGGCCTTCTCCACCACGGGGAGGATCGTCTCCAGATGCCGGCGCGACGCCAACTCCGGCACCACGCCGCCATACTCGGCGTGGAGCGAGACTTGAGAGGCGACGATAGAGGAGCGGAGCTTGTCGCCGTCCTCCAAGACAGCCGCCGCCGTCTCGTCGCATGACGTCTCGATTCCCAGAACCAGCATCAAAGGATCCTCAGCCGGTTATGATGGCCCAGCCCGGGTGTCCCGTTCGCTTTCTCTGAGGCGAGGCCGG
>JACOUJ010000408.1 GCA_016177865.1 Candidatus Rokuibacteriota bacterium | reverse complement strand
CGCTCGCTTCAATGGCTGCGCCTAGTTCGCCGTAGCTGGCTCGGGCGTGGCTCCGCGCGACCCCCCATCCCCCTGAGGGGGTATGTGTTGATCCCGACCAGAGGTCAGCGCTTCCGGGCCGGCGCGCTCCGCCCCGCCCTGCGCTGCGCACGGCGACACGGCTCGCCATGAGGCGCTCGCTGGGGCTACTCGGATCGGACCACTCACTCGAAATCGCGGGCCTCACCATCAGTGCCTCTCCAGGGCGCGCTCGACGAGTCGGACCCACAACTGAACGCCGAGGGGGAGGCAGGCCTCGTCAAAATCGAACTGGGGTGAGTGGTGAGGAGCGGTCAGATTCTTTGCGGGATTGGAGGAGCCCAGGAAGAGGAAGCATCCGGGAACCGCCTGGAAAAAGTACGCCATGTCCTCGCTCCCCATCATGGCCTCCATCATTCGGACGTGCTCCGCTCCCACGACCTCACTCGCAATGTCACGCGCGAAGCTAGTCATCGCGTGATCATTCACAGTCACGGGGTAGCCGAATTCGTAGCGCACCTCGGCCTCTGCCCGAAACGCCCGGCAGACTTGACGGACGATACGCTCGATGCGCTCCGGGAACGTCTTCCGGAGACTCTCGTCGAAGGTCCGGACCGTCCCGGTCAAGGAGACCTCCGGAGCAATCACATTGTGACGAAAGCCGCCGTGGATCGTCCCGAGGCTCACCACCACGGGCATGGTGGGATTGATCTCCCGCGAGGCAATGGTCTGGAGCGCCATGACCACGTGGGCCGCGACCACGATGGCGTCTACCGCTTGGTGGGGCAGCGCGCCGTGGCCTCCTTTGCCTTTGACCGTGATCTCGAGCGTGTCCATCGACGCCATCACCGGGCCGGGGCGGAGGGCCACGCTCCCCACCGGAAAGTCGTTGATCAGATGGAGACCGAGGGCGAGATCGACGGAGGGGTCTTGCATGACGCCCGCCTCGATCATCGGTCGGGCCCCGCCCGGGCCCTCCTCTGCCGGCTGAAAGACGAACTTCACGTTTCCCGCAAGACGATCGCGTCTGGCCACTAAGACTCGAGCGGCGCCCAGAAGCATGGAGGTGTGGGCGTCGTGGCCACAGGCGTGCATCACGCCGGGAATCTCAGAGGCGTACTCCGCCCCGGAGGCCTCTTGCATGGGGAGCGCGTCCATGTCGGCTCGGAGGAGAACCGTTTTACCGGAGCGGCTCCCCTGGAGGAGTCCCACGACTCCAGTTTGCGCGACACCCTCACGCACCGCGAGACCCAAGGATCTGAGACGCTGCGCGACCAGAGCGGCGGTGTGAACCTCCCGAAACCCCAACTCCGGGTGGCGATGGATCGCACGACGGGTCTCGGTCAACTCCGCAGTGAGCGCCGCAATATCCGGATCGACTGGCATGAAGGACACAGGACCCTCCAGTGTGAAAACGGAGTCTCAGTATAGTCGGCGTCTCATCCCATCGTCAAGACTCGAACGTTGACGCAGGGTCAATTTCCCCGTATCATCACGGGGATTCAGGTGAAGATTCTCGAGTGTGTTCCCAACGTCAGCGAGGGGCGCGATCCCTCGGTGATCCACGCCATCGCTCGGGCCGTGCAGGGTGTCGCAGGCGTACGCCTCGCCGACGTTCACTCCGACCCCGACCACCACCGCTCGGTCTTCACGTTTCTCGGTCAACCCGAGGCGGTGGAGACCGCGGCCCTGGCCCTGGCAGAGGCGGCCCTCGCGCGCATTGATATGCGGACCCGCCAGGGGGTTCACCCCCGCCTCGGGGCTGTTGATGTCGTTCCGTTTGTTCCCCTCCGTGAAGCGACGATGGCCGAGGCGGTTTCAGTGGCTCGCCAATTCGGACGAACCGTCGCTGAAAACTTCGATCTCCCTGTTTACTTCTACGGCGAGGCGGCCATGAGACCGGAGCGGCGTGAGCTCCCGGAGATCCGCCGGGGAGAGTACGAAGGGCTTCCCGCCAAGCTCTCGGATCCCGCGTGGACCCCTGACGCGGGGCCGGCCGACTTCAGCCCTCAATCCGGCGCAATGGTCGTGGGCGCGAGAAAGATTCTTGTCGCTTTCAACGTCTGGCTGGACGGAAACGATCTCGGCGTCGCGCAGGCGATCGCCCGAGCGATTCGGCAGTCGAGTGGAGGCCTCCCGAGTGTCCAGGCCATCGGCGTGCGGCTCCCCCGACGTGGCGCGGTCCAAATCGCAATCAATCTTATCGACTACCACCGAACCTCCCTCGGGAATGTCCTTGAGGCTGTCGAACGAGAGGCCAAGGCCAAAGGCGCGAAGATCGCGCGCAGAGAGCTGGTCGGACTCGTGCCGGGGGGGGCCCTGACCGGCGCAGATCCGAATACCGTAGGGCTCGACCTCAGCCCTGAGCAGATCCTCGAAACCCATTTCCCCAAGACGTGAGATGCCGAACGCCAGAGTTGACGATGTTGAGCTAAACTATCGGATGCGCGGAGCCGGGCCGGCCATCCTGTTCATCTGCGGGTACAGCGCCGACAACCTCTACTGGAATCTCCAGCTTGAGGCCTTCTCTCATGACTTCACCGTCATCGTCTTCGATAACCGGGGGATCGGCTGGTCATCCCGAGGGCGGGAGGTCTTTGCCATCGAACGCTTCGCGCGGGACGCCGCGGGGCTCCTGGATGCGCTCGAGATCCCTCGCGCTCACGTCGTGGGCCACTCGATGGGCGGCATGATCGCCCAGGATCTGGCCCTCCGTTTTCCGCACAAGGTGGACCGGCTGGTCCTCGCCAGCTCAATGGCCAAACTCCCCACGGCCGGGCGCTTCGCCGGCCCCCTCTGGGCGGATATCTTGGAAGCGTGCGGCCTCAAGACTTTCGCGACGAACGCGATGATCTGGAACTACTCCCACCGCTTCTTCGAGGAGCGCGGAGAAGAGGCCGCGAGACTCCGCGACCTCCTCCTCGCCCATCTCCAAAAGACTCCACTCGCCCCTGACATTCTGAGAACCCAATATGCGGCCATCCGGGCCCACGACACTTCGACTCGGTTGGGTGAGATTCTCGCGCCAACGCTCGTCGTGGTCGGTCGGGAAGATATCCTCGCGCCGCCCCTTCTCTCAGAAGAACTGGCGCGGGCCATCCCGGGGGCACGGCTCGAGATCATCGAGGGCGTGGGTCACGCCCTGAATATCGAGGTCCCAGAGATATTCAATCAGGTTGTCGAGAGGTTTCTTCGGGAATAAGCAGCCGGAGCTAGGAGGGGCGGAAGCGCTTCAGGCGCAGGCTGTTGCCGACGACCGAGACTGAGGAGAAGGCCATGGCGGCCCCGGCGAGGATTGGCGACAGCGTGATCCCCCACACGGGGTAGAGAACACCGGCGGCCACCGGAATCAGGACGATATTGTAGACAAACGCCCAAAAGAGATTCTCCCGGATGACCGTGAGCGTCTTCCGTGAGAGGCGGATGGCGGTGACCACGCCACGGAGGTCGCCGCGCATCAGCGTGATGTCCGCCGCCTCCATGGCGACATCGGTCCCGGACCCCATGGCGATGCCGAGGTCGGCCTGGGCTAACGCCGGAGCATCGTTGATCCCGTCCCCGACCATCGCGACGACCTTTCCTTCCCCTTGAAGCCGCCGGATCTCATTGGCCTTCTGATCCGGAAGGATCTCGGCGAGGATCCGGTCCACGCCGACCTGTCGGGCGACGGCCTCTGCCGTGGCGCGCCGATCGCCCGTGAGCATCATGGCCTCAAGATCCATCTGCTTCAACGCCGCGAGAGCTTCCCGGGCCTCGGGCTTGATGATGTCGGCGACCGCGACGAGCCCGAACGCCTTGCCATCCACCGCGACGAAGAGCGGGCTCTTCCCTTCGTCGGCCAGGCGCTCTGCCTCACCCGCGAGGACCCCCAGAACCACACCCTCGGCCTGCATCAACGTCTCGTTCCCCAAAAGGAGACCCGCGCCGTTCACCTGGGCTCGAATCCCGTGCCCGGGGATCGCCTCGAAGGATGTCGCCGCCACGAGCGCGAGACCAAGCTCTTGAGCGCGGGTGACGATGGCTTCACCGAGCGGATGCTCAGATCCGCGCTCGGCTGACGCGGCGAGGGTCAGGAGGCGCTCAGGATTCACCCCGTTCACCGGGATGAGATCGGTCACCACCGGCATTCCCTGTGTGAGGGTCCCGGTCTTGTCGAAGACGACCGTGGTGATCCGGCGGGCCAACTCCAGGCTCTCCCCGCCCTTGATCAGAACCCCCAGCTCCGCCCCCTTGCCGGTCCCCACCATGATCGCCGTGGGGGTCGCGAGCCCCATGGCGCAGGGACAGGCAATCACCAGCACAGCGACAAAGCTCGAGAGCGCGTAGAGGAAGGCGGGCGCCGGCCCCCAGGCCCACCAGACCCCAAAGGCCAGCAGGGCGATCGCAATCACGATCGGAACGAAGATGGCGGAGATCTGATCGGCCAATCGCTGAATCGGCGCCTTAGACCCCTGAGCCTCTTCGACGAGGCGGATGATCTGGGCGAGGACCGTCTCCCGCCCGACCTTCGTGGCCCGAAGGGTGAAGCTTCCGGTCTTGTTCAGGGTCGCCCCGATGACCGAATCGCCGGAGCGCTTGGCCACGGGGAGACTCTCCCCGGTGAGCATGGACTCATCCACGGCCGAGGCGCCGTCCACGACAATCCCATCCACGGGAACCTTTTCTCCGGGGCGGACCACGAGGAGATCGCCGGGAACGACTTGCTCGACCGGAAGATCCTGCTCGAGCCCCTCTCGGATCACGCGGGCAGTCTTCGGCTGGAGCCCCATGAGGTTTCGGATGGCCTCCGAGGTGCGCCCCCTGGCCCGGGCCTCAAGCCACCGCCCCAGCACGATGAGCGTTATGAGGATGGCGGCGGTATCGTAGTAGGTCATCCCCATGGCGCCCGCCTCAAAGGAGTGGGGCCACACGGTCACGGCGAGCGAATAGAAGAAGGCGGCATTGGTCCCGATGGAGACCAGCGAATTCATGTTGGCCGTGCCATGGCGCAGGGCAACCCAGAACCCGGCATGAAACTGCCAGCCGACCCAGAACTGTACCGGCGCGGTCAAGACGAGCAGAAACCACGGGGCCTGAAGGACGGCTGGACCCCAAGGAAAGAGCTGCGGGAACGACCCGAGGACCACCGG
>JACOUJ010000407.1 GCA_016177865.1 Candidatus Rokuibacteriota bacterium | reverse complement strand
CCAGCGTGATCTCCCGTCCCAGACGTTGGGTGAGGGCCCCCGCCAGGAGACCGCTTGCCTCGTTCACGCGCCGGGAAAGCACAAACAGCCCGGCCGACAGAATTCCAATCAAAATGGAGAGGATGAGGAGGATAGCGCGAGTGCGAGAAATTGCCATGATGATGCGTCGAAACTACGAGGCCTGCCGCGGAGAGGTCGGCGGGTCGGATCTCTCCCGGGCCTTACCCGCCTGCCATCGACGCTCCATCTCTTCGAGGGACAACCTCCCAAGGTCTTGCCCGTCCCGCCGCACGTCCGCCTCCATGGCCGCAAACCGCGCCTGGAACTTTCGAGTGGCGCGCTGAAGGCAGATCTCCGCATTGAGCCCGAGGAGCCGGGTCACGTTGACGAGCGAGAACAACAGGTCTCCGACCTCTTCTTCCACGTCGGCCGGCTCATCCGACTGGAGGCTTCGCTCAAACTCTCCGACCTCTTCCCGGACCTTCTCCCATGCCTCCTCCGGTGTATTCCAATCAAAACCGACACGTGAGCTCTTGGACTGGACACGGTGGGCTCGGAGGAGCGCGGGAAGGCTTTGTGGAATCCCGTCCAGAAGGGAACGGGTGGCTTCGGTCTTTCGTTCGGACTGCTTGAGATGCTCCCACTGGGCCAGGGCTTCGGTAGCGGTGGTAACGGTGGCGTCGCCGAAGACATGGGGGTGGCGGCGAACCATCTTGTCGATCAAGGCGGCGAGCAGGTCGGACATCGTGAACTCTCCCCGCTCCTGGGCCAACTGGGCGTGGAAGACAACCTGAAAGAGGAGGTCTCCGAGCTCCTCCATGAGTCCCGCCGCTGATCCGGTCTCAATGGCTTCCACGACCTCGTGGGCCTCTTCAATGAGGAAGGGAGTGAGAGACTGGCGGGTCTGCTCCCGGTCCCAGGGGCACCCCCCCTCGCCCCGGAGGCGCTCCATTACAGTGAGGAGTTTCTCGAAGACGTGCCCCGACGTCGGCTCAGCCACAGTCGCCTCTGACCGGTTCCAGCGAGGGTCATTATACCAGGGTGCCTTGCTCCGACGAAAACCGGTGTGCTAAGGTGACCTGGAACGGAGGTTGCTCGGTCGGGGTCTTTGCAGAGGAGGGAGCTTGTGGCAGGAGAACGGTCAGAAGAAGGCCAGGATTTCACGGTCGTCGACAGACGCGAGCGCCGAGCCTCGGAAGGGGGAGGCGAACCCACAGCCGCCGGGCGACCGTCACCGCCCCGAGCAGAACCCCCGCCAGCCGCGAGTCAGGAAATTCATGAGGCTCCCGGGATCACGCCAGACCTCACTTCCCTCTTTCTCATGCTCGGCACCTCTGCCATGATCCATCTGGGGGCTGCGCCAGACCCAGTCACCGGTCAATCTCTCCGGGATCTTGGTCAGGCCAGGTACACGATTGACCTTCTCGGCCTGCTCAAAGACAAGACCGAGGGGCACCGGAGCCCGGAGGAAAGTCAGCTCCTGGACGATCTCCTCTATGACCTCCGGATGCGCTACCTCCAGGAGACCAAGCTCTGAAAAACTCGGCCTCCGCCTGCCCGACCTCACCGACGAACTGGCCCTCGTTCGAGCGCGGGCTTGGCCCGCGCAACCTTGGGGGAGGTTCGGAAGGGGGCCGTCGAGGCCCCCTCCGAGTGATTTAGTCATGGCGGTGCACACGACCCGGCTTCGTGTGGAGACTCGAGGAGGGACGGACATCATCGACCTGACGGCCCGGGTCGCCGCGCACGTGCAGAACGGGCCGATTCGGGAGGGCACCGTGACGCTCTTCGTCCCAGGCTCCACCGCAGGGGTGACCACCGTGGAGTACGAGCCTGGGGTCGTCGCGGACCTTCGTGAGGCGTGGGAGCGTCTCCTGCCGGCGGACCACCCATACCGTCACAACGCGATTGACGATAACGGCCACTCCCACGTCCGAGCGGCCTTTCTCGGTCCCTCCCTCAACGTGCCGTTCACAAATCGACGTCTCGCCCTCGGGACCTGGCAGCAGATCGTCCTCGTCGATTTCGACACGCACCCCCGACAGCGAGAGCTTATTCTTCAAGTGGTTGGGGACTAAGGAAGCGATCCTTACCGCGAGCGGGTCGTGATGACTGCCCGTCCCTCTTCGATCTCGATCCGCTCTACACTCTTTGGCAGGCGGAAGCTTAAGAGCTCCTCCCCCTGAGATCCTATCACCCACCGGAACAGGAAGGGCGGGAGGCTCTGTTTCCCGAGGCCAAAATCAGTGAGCTCAATCTCCATCCGCCCAGCCGCGGTTCTAGCGGTCCCCCTCAGCGAAACCCACACCTTCCTTTCCAGCGAGCCACTCGGAAAGAGAGTCACGAGATAGCGCCAGGGAAAGCTCCGGAGGAGGGTCGCAAGCGTCGTCCCTCCTTCGAGGGCGACGTTCCCCCGTCCGAATCGCAAGATCAATGGGGAAAACGGGATGCCCCGGCTCTCTTGGAGGTGGCGCGCCAAAAAACCATTGACTTCACGCTGCGTGATGACGATAGGGTCCCGCCGAGTCGAGAGGCCGGCCTCCCGCACCAGGAGTTCGGCCAGCTTTTGCTGACCCCGAACCCCATCTTCCAAAGAGTAGGCGGGGCGGAGCTTCTCGGGGTTCTCGGGGTAGTCGAAAACATACCCAAGGAAAATGAAGCCCCCGATGAAAATGAAGGCCACCAACACGAGAAACAGAATGGTCAAACATCCGAAACAGCCAAATTTCATAAATACTTAAGCCGTACACAAACGCTAGCACGGGAAGTCAAAGAGTGTCAAGAAGCTTTTTGCGATCGTAATGGCTTGACAATAGTTGACTCAGATGATATATAGCTAATAGACTAAAGATCAGCCCTGACAGACCCGTCACTCTACACGGAGGAAATGAGACCATGGCAAAGGTGATCGGCATTGATCTCGGGACAACCAACTCGGTCGTGGCCGTCATGGAAGGCGGAGACCCTGTCGTCATCCCAAACCCCGAGGGGAGTCGGCTGACCCCCTCGGTCGTGGGGTTCACCAAGGAGGGAGAAATCCTCGTCGGCCAAGTGGCCAAGCGTCAGGCCATTACGAACCCGGAGAATACCATCTTTTCGATCAAGCGCTTCATGGGCCGGCGCCACGATGAGGTCCTGCAGGAGATCAAGCTGGTCCCATATGGGGTGGTCAAGAGCCAGACCGGCGACGCTCGAGTGGAGGTCCGGGGGAAACCCTACTCTCCTCCTGAGATCTCAGCCATGATCCTCCGCAAACTGAAGGAGGCCGCCGAGGCCTATCTGGGCGAGAAAGTCACGCAGGCTGTCATTACGGTCCCGGCGTACTTCAACGACAGCCAGCGGCAGGCGACCAAGGATGCGGGAGCGATCGCGGGCCTCGAGGTTCTCCGAATCATCAACGAGCCCACGGCCGCCTCTTTGGCCTACGGGCTCGATAAAAAGAAAGATGAGGTCATCGCCGTCTACGACCTTGGCGGGGGGACGTTCGACGTCTCCATCCTTGAGATTGGCGATGGGGTCTTCGAGGTCAAGGCGACAAACGGGGATACGCACTTGGGCGGAGATGATTTCGACCAGTGCGTCATTGATTGGATCGCCGACGAGTTCAAGAAGGAACAGGGGATAGACCTCCGGAAGGACCGGATGGCGCTGCAGCGGCTCAAGGAAGCGGCCGAGAAGGCCAAGTGCGAACTGTCTACCACAGTCCAGACGGAGATCAATCTTCCGTTTATCACTGCGGATCAAAGCGGCCCAAAGCATCTGGTCATGACCCTGACTCGGGCCAAGCTTGAGGCGCTCGTGGCGGACCTCGTTGAGCGCACTCTAGGCCCGTGCCGCCAGGCCATGAAGGATGCCGGTGTCTCCCCCAAAGACATCAATGAGGTGATTCTGGTGGGCGGGCAGACCCGGATGCCGAAGGTCCAAGAGGTGGTTCGGGATCTCTTCGGGAAGGAACCCCACAAAGGAGTCAATCCTGACGAGGTCGTAGCCGTCGGGGCGGCCATCCAGGGCGGGGTTCTCAAGGGCGAGGTGAAGGATGTCGTCCTCTTGGACGTCACCCCCCTCTCTCTGGGGATCGAGACCCTCGGGAGTGTAGCGACCAAGCTGATTGAGCGGAACACCACGATCCCCACACGAAAGAGCGAGATTTTTACGACGGCGGCGGACAGCCAGACCTCTGTGGAGATTCATGTGCTCCAGGGGGAGCGAGAAATGGCCCGGGACAACCGGACACTCGGGAAGTTTCACCTCGTAGGGATTCCTCCTGCCCCCCGGGGGGTCCCCCAGATCGAGGTTGCCTTCGACATTGATGCGAACGGGATTCTCAACGTCTCAGCCAGGGACCTCGCGACAGGCAAGCAGCAGGCCATCACTATCACCGCCTCGTCGGGCCTCGCCAAGGATGAGATTGACAAGATGGTGAAGGAGGCTGAACTCCACGCGGCCGAGGACAGGCAGCGGCGTCAGGAGATCGAGCTTCGAAACCAGGTAGATTCTCTGGTGTACCAGACTGAGCGGACGCTCACCGAACAGAAGGAGAAAGTCGCTGAGGCAGACCGGGTAGAGATCGAGAAGGCCCTCAACGAAACCAAAGAGGCCCTAAAGGGGACCGATCAGGAACGGATCAAGCAGGCCCAGGCGAACCTCGTCCGAGCGTCGCACAAGATCGCGGAGATCATGTACCGGGAGGCACAGGGACGCCAGCCTGAAGGCGCGGCCAGCGCAGGTGCGACCCCGGGTGGGGCCAAGCCCCCCGAAGGGGATGTGGTGGACGCCGAGTTCGAAGACCTCGGAGGAAAACAGTAAGACGACGAATTCGTCGCCACGAGGCGCAGCGTGACTGACCAGGGCGGGCACTGATGTTTACCCGGAACTACTACGACATTCTTGGGGTTTCGGTGACCGCAAGTCTGCGCGAGATTCGGCAGGCGTTTCGCCGGCTCGCCCGCGAGTACTCCCCGGACATTGCCATAGGGGACGAACGGACCGCCACCCTCTTCGTAGAGATCGAAGAGGCGTACCAGGTGCTCAGTGACCCGACCCGCCGGACCTTCTACGACGACCGCGGCCAAAGGGGCTCGCCCGGCAGGAAAGAGCCTGGCTTCGCACCAGCCCAAACCCCGCCTCGGGGCAGTGACCTCCACCGAACGGTTGAACTCCCCTTTGAGGGGGCGCTCCGGGGGAGCACGATTCGTCTTCCGATCGTTCGCGAGGCGCGTTGCGATGCGTGCGGAGGGAGTGGCGTCCGAGCTTACAGCGATCCATGCCCACGGTGTCTCGGGTCGGGCCTTGCGGCTTGTCAGGAGGAGGTCGAAGTTGCGATCCCCCCCGGCGTGGACACCGGCTTTCAGCTTAGAATCCACGGGAAGGGAAACGACGGGCCGCGAGGCGGACCCGCGGGAGACATCATCGTGCTGACGCGGGTTCACCCCCACCCGTTCTTTGAGCGAAAAGGAGACAACCTCTACTGTGAAATCCCCATCACGGTGCCCGAAGCGATCCTCGGAGCCCGGATCTCTGTCCCCACTCCAGACGGCACCACGGTCATGACCATTCCGTCCGGGACCCAAAGCGGCCAGGTCTTCCGCCTTCGAGGAAGGGGGTGTCCCCGCCTCTCTGGGAGGGGAAGAGGAGATCTCTACGTGGCGACTCGGGTAGACATCCCCAGGGTCGTGAACCCGGAGGGGGAAGACGCTGTCAGGCATTTGGGGAACCTGTACCCTCAGCACCCGCGGTCCGGGCTTGAGACCTCCGCCCTCGCGCGAGAAAGACGTCATGGCGGATAAGGGCAAGCCTCTCTACCTGATCAGTGTCGTGGCCGACATGCTGAAGATTCACCCCCAGACCCTTCGTCTTTACGAGCGACGGGGGTTGATCAGGCCCAGCCGCACCCTCGGACGCACGCGCCTCTACTCCGCGGAGGACGTGGAGGAGATCCAACGGGTCCTTCGGCTCACTCGGGACCTGGGCGTGAATCTCGCGGGCGTGGAGATCATCTTAAAGATGAGGCGGCGAATGCTCGAGATGCAACGACAGACAGAGGACCTCCTCAGCTACGTGCGGCAGGAGTCTGGGCGCCCCGGTGATGGGCGAGGGGCCGGGGAGGCCCTGGTGAAGGCCGCGACGGGGAGTTTGCGAAAACTCGATGACTTCTAGGATGCAGGTACTCGCTATGAGCGAAAACCCGATGAGCGAACAAGAGACCGCTAGGCCCTCGACCCCTGAGGTGCTGTCGCTTCTAGCGCTCAGAGACACGGTCCTCTTTCCCCAGGCGGTCCTTCCGCTGGCGGTTGCCCGGAAGCCGTCTGTCCAACTGGTGGACGAGGCGATACGAGGTTCCCACCTGATCGGGGCCGTCACCCAACGCGATCCTCAAATGGAGGAGCCAGGGGCCGACGATCTCTACGGGGTGGGGACTACGGCGATGATCCACAAGGTGCTCAGATATCCGGATGGCACCATCCACCTGATCGTCCAGGGGCTGGCCCGTTTTCGGATTGTGGAGGTCACCCAGCGGACGCCGTTCCTCAAGGCTCGCGTGGAGATCCTCGAGGAGGTCGTCCCCAAGGGGGACCTGGAGACCGAGGCCCTGGCCCGAAGCGCTCAGAGTCTCTTCCAGAAGATCGTCGAACTCTCGCCCACGTTGTCTGACGAGTTGGCTGCGATGGTAATGGGTGTTCAGGATCCTGGCCGCATCGCCGATTTCATTGCGACAACATTCCCTTCTCTGTCGACCCCCTTGAAGCAAGACCTCCTCGAGCGCCTGAATGTCAAAGCCCGCCTCGAGACCCTCACGGGAGCCCTGGCCAAAGAGGCGGAGGTCCTGGAGCTCGGCACGAAGATCCAGTCTCAGGTCCATTCGGAGATGTCCAAGTCCCAGCGGGAGTACTATCTCCGTGAGCAGATGAAGGCTATCCAAAAGGAGTTGGGCGAGACCGATGAGCGGACCCAGGAGGTGGGGGAGCTTCGAAAGAAGATTGAGGCGGCCGGAATGTCCGAGGAGGCGTTAAAGGCCTCACTTCGGGAGCTGGACCGCCTTGCCAAGATGCCTCCCGCAGCCGCGGAGTACACGGTGGCGCGGACCTATCTCGACGTTCTCGTCTCGCTTCCATGGCAGAAGGAGACCGCGGACGAGGTGGATCTGGCCCGGGCCCGCCAGGTTCTTGACGAGGACCACTTCGGCCTGGAGAAAGTGAAGGAGCGGATCTTGGAAATCCTCGCCGTCCGCAAGATCCGTCCAGACGCGAAGGCGCCGATCCTCTGTTTCGTAGGGCCGCCAGGCGTCGGGAAGACCTCCCTCGGGCGTTCCATCGCCCGCGCGCTCGGGCGGCACTTTGTCCGGATCTCGCTCGGGGGGATGCGGGACGAAGCGGAGATCCGCGGCCATCGGCGGACCTACATCGGGGCTCTCCCCGGCCAGATTATTCAGGGGGTTCGACGCGCCGAGTCCAGGAATCCGGTCTTCATGCTCGACGAGGTGGACAAGCTCGGACACGACTTCCGTGGCGATCCGGCCTCCGCCCTCCTCGAGGTCCTCGATCCCGAGCAGAACCACACGTTCAGGGACCACTACGTGGATGTGGCCTTCGACCTCTCGAAGGTCCTCTTCATCGCGACGGCCAACATCCTGGATCCGGTGCCCCCGGCGCTGCGCGACCGGATGGAGGTCATTGAGCTGCCCGGCTATACCGAAGAGGAAAAACTCGCCATTGCCCAGCAGTACCTGATCCCCAAGCAGGCGGCAGAGCATGGGCTCAGGGTGGGAGGCGAGATTACGTTTCGAGATGACGCCATCAAGCGGCTCATCCAGGGCTACACTCGGGAGGCAGGGCTCCGGAATCTGGAGCGGGAGATTGCCACCCTTTGCCGAAAAATGGCCAGGCAAGTCGCTGAGGGGCATTCCGGCCTGATCGAGATCACACCTGATCTCGTGACCACGCTCTTGGGTGTTCCAAAGTTCCAGCGGGAAGAACTGACAGAGCGGACGCGAGTCCCCGGGGTCGCGGTGGGTTTGGCCTGGACCCCGGCAGGCGGCGACATCCTGTTCATCGAAGCGACAAAGATGCGTGGTGGGAAGAATCTCCACCTGACCGGACAGCTCGGGGACGTGATGAAAGAGTCGGCGCAGGCTGCGCTCTCCTGGATCCGCTCCCACGCCGCCGGGCCCGAGATT
>JACOUJ010000406.1 GCA_016177865.1 Candidatus Rokuibacteriota bacterium | reverse complement strand
GGTCAATGCGGTGGCCCCGGGCCTCATCGAGACCGACATGCTGGCGGCCGCTCCCGCGGACGCCAGAGAGGCCATGCTGAATCAGGTGCCCCTCAGACGTGTGGGGACCCCGCGGGAGGTGGCGGAGGTGGTCCGGTTTCTGGCCTCGGACGGGGCCGCTTATATCACGGGGCAGGTGATCCACGTCAACGGTGGTCTTTATATGTAAACGGCTCAACCTCACACGTAAGGAGGACAGGCGCGTGACAGACGCGATTGAGCAGAAGGTCAAGGAGATCATTTGCGAGCAGTTGGGCACGGAGGAGGACGAGGTAACCACGACGGCGAAGTTCGTGGAGGATCTCGGCGCCGATTCCCTGGATACCGTGGAGCTGGTCATGGCGTTCGAAGAGGCCTTCAGCATCGAGATCCCGGACGAGGACGCCGAAAAGATCACCACGGTGGCCGCAGCCATCCAATATATCAAGGACAACACCAGATAGGGGGAGTGTCGTTCGGCAGGGGAGGGAGGCGGGTCGCTTGACGGATCGGCGCGTGGTGGTCACGGGGCTGGGGGCGGTCACCCCGGTGGGCAACACGGTGGAAGAGTTCTGGACCGCCATGTGCGAGGGGCGGTCCGGCATGGGCCCGATCACGAAGTTCGACGCGACTACCTATCCCACGCGCTTTGCCGCGGAGGTCAGG
Source organism: Candidatus Rokuibacteriota bacterium (assembly GCA_016177865.1). GTDB lineage: Bacteria > Methylomirabilota > Methylomirabilia > Rokubacteriales > JACOUJ01 > JACOUJ01. The sequence continues at coordinate 3,051 of JACOUJ010000406.1, read as the reverse complement.
GGTTTCGATCCGCTCCGCTGGATGGAGAAAAAAGAGGTCAAGAAGATGGACCCCTTCATCCACTATGCCCTGGCCGCTGGCATCATGGCGGTGGAGGACACCGGACTCGACTTCGCCAAGGAAGATCCGGGCCGCTGCGGGAGCCTCATCGGGTCCGGAATCGGCGGGATGACCACCATCCTGGATTTTCACAAAGTTCTTATCGAGAGGGGTCCGGACCGGGTCTCCCCCTTTTTCATCCCGTCCCTCATCATCAACATGGCCTCGGGCCAGCTCTCCATCCGATACGGGATCAAGGGACCCAACTCTGCGGTGGTGACCGCCTGCGCCACCGGAAACCACGCGATCGGCGACGCGTTCAAGATCATCCAACGGGGCGACGCGGACGTGATGCTGGCGGGAGGGACCGAGGCCTGCATCCTCGGCCTGGCCCTCGCCGGATTCTGCTCAATCAAGGCCGTCTCGACTCGGAACGACGCCCCTGAGAAGGCCTCCCGTCCCTTTGACCGGGACCGGGACGGTTTTGTGATGGGGGAGGGCGCTGGGGTCGTGGTTCTGGAGACTCTGGAGCATGCCGTTCGTCGTGACGCGCGTATCTACGCCGAGGTGATCGGCTACGGAATGACCGCGGATGCCTACCACATGACCGCGCCGGACCCGGATGGCGATGGGGCCACCCGGGCGATGGCCCTGACCCTTCAGGACGCGGCGTTGGACCCGACCCAGGTTGGTTACATTAACGCCCACGGCACCTCCACGCCCTATAACGACAAGACCGAGACGTTGGCCATCAAGCGGGTGTTTTCCGACCACGCTCAGCGGCTCGCTGTCTCTTCGACCAAGTCCATGACTGGACACCTTCTCGGGGCGGCTGGCGGGGTCGAGGCGATTGCCACCGTGCTGGCCCTCTACCACGGCATCCTCCCCCCCACCATCAACTACGAGACCCCGGACCCGGAGTGCGATCTGGACTACGTCCCCAACCAGGCGCGCAAGCAGCAAGTGGAGGTCGCCCTCTCGAACGGATTTGGCTTCGGCGGGACGAACGCTACCCTCGCCTTTCGCAGGTACACAGGATAGGGTGGAGGAAGCGCTCTCGGGGCTTCAGTCAGACCTCGGCTACATCTTCCGCGATCTCTCGCTCCTTGAACAGGCACTGACCCATCGCTCCTTCGCCCACGAGCATCCCCCCGCTCGTGACAACGAGACCCTGGAGTTCCTGGGGGATGCGGTGCTCGGCTTTCTGGTCGCCGACCTTCTCACGAGAAAGTCTCCCGAAGGAGGCGCCGGGGATCTCACCCAGCGCCGGGCCCTCCTCGTTTCCGGCAAGACCCTCGCCCGTTGGGCCCGGGACCTGAACCTTGGCGAGCACATCAGGCTGGGAAGGGGAGAGACGCTCTCTGGCGGGAGAGAGAAAGAATCGATCCTGGCGGCGGCGTTCGAGGCCGTGATTGCGGCCGTTTACCTGGACGGCGGGATTGAGACCGCGACAGAGTTCGTGGGCCGGTTCGTTGCCCGGTCCAATCAGTGATGGTAAGGTAAGACTATGCGCTTCGGGCAACGAAACGAACCCGAACCGACACCGTCGAACGAAGAGATGTTTGCCCTCGAGGCAGCCCTTCGAGGAACGTTAGACGGTATCTTTGTCGTGTACGACCGGCAGCTCGTCGGCCGGAGCCCGACCTTCGCCGGCCAGCTCCTGATGGAACCCCGGCCCGCCATCGGGCTTCTTCGGGAGCGGATGCGTGCCTTCGGGTACACGCCCTTCCTCCAAAGCAATCGGCAGCAGGCGTGGATTCAGGCCATTCCGCTGGCCGACGTCGAGATCAAGACCAATTTCCGTCTCCACGTGGGGCTGTTCCTCGTCACGGTGCTGACCACGCTCCTGACCGGCGCCTTCATGCAAGGGGTGGACCCGCTCGCCAATCCTCTCGGGCTTGTGGCCGGGATCCCGTTTTCTTTCACCTTGCTTGCCATCCTGGGGACCCACGAGTTCGGGCACTATTTCGCGGCGCGCCATCATGGTATGGTGGTCACGCTCCCGTACTTTATTCCCGGCCCGCCGATTCCCCCTTACCCCGGGACATTTGGCGCCCTCATTAGGATGAAGACTCCCGTGCGAGATCGCGACGCCCTCTTTGACGTCGCCGTGGCCGGGCCGCTGGCCGGTCTGGTCCTGGCCATCCCGGCGCTCCTCATCGGCCTCTCTCTCTCGCGCGTTCTCCCTGTCCCTGCGACGGGGACGACCTCTTTCGGTGATTCCCTTCTGACCCAGTTCCTGCAATGGGCGGTGGTGGGTCCCCTCCCGCCCGGGCACGCTATCTTTATCCATCCCGTAGGGCTGGCCGGGTGGTTCGGTCTCTTCGTGACGGCCCTCAATCTCTTTCCCGTGGGCCAGCTCGATGGCGGCCACATCGCGTATGCCCTCTTTGGCCGCTATCACACCCGGATCTCCCAACTCATGATTTTGATTCTGGCCCTCCTCGGTTACTTCTCCCTGAACTGGATCGTGTGGGCCGCGCTCCTTCTTCTCCTCATGGGGATCCGCCACACGCCGCCGCTCGACGACATCACCCCGCTCGATCCGCGCCGTCGCTGGCTCGGCTACTTCGCCCTCCTCCTGCTGGTTCTCACCCTTCCCCCGATTCCCCTCACAATCCAGTAGGCCATGCGTTTTCTCCTTGGGTTTCTGTTTTGGGGAGTTCTTCTCTATCTGCTCTGGTCGTACGTTCTCCGTCCCCTGATCGCCCGACTGGAAATGCCTCGGTCGGACCGTCAGCAGGACGAGCTGGTGAAGGACCCAGTCTGCCAGACCTATCTCCCCCGCTCCCGCGCCCTCGAGCGGACCATTCACGGCACCACCCGCTACTTCTGCAGTGAGACCTGCCTGCGGCGCTATCTGGGCCCCAGCTCAATCAAAAGCTAGCAGGCTGTTGAAAAAGGCCCATCTGCGGTGAAGGCTTTCCTCGGAGGGGGCCTCGACGGCCCCCTTCCGAACCTCCCCCAGGATTGCGCCGGCGAAGCCGGCGCTCGAATCGCCGCCTTGCATCT
>JACOUJ010000405.1 GCA_016177865.1 Candidatus Rokuibacteriota bacterium | reverse complement strand
GACTACCGTCTTCTCGACCCTTGCAGCTGGCCAACCACTGAGCAAGTGATATCCCGGACCAATCCTGATCTCGCCCGCGCGACGAATCAATTCCCTGATGGTATCCCGTGGGTCTCGGGCGTCAGGGTTTTCTATCGGCGTGTCAACCTCGCGCCCCCAGTTTATGGAGCCATGCAGCTTGATGATTTTGTAGTTGCCCGTGATGTAGTCCCGAAGGCCGTGGATCTGAGTCCCAACGGTAGGAAGGGCAGATTCAAGTAGCGTGTCATAGTTGAAGGTCACGAGGCAGACTTGCTGGCCTTTCTTCAAACGATTGATATCATCCAATAACGTCTTGTAGTTAGACACGCCTTTAATGAGGTCTTCCCATCGGGCTTGGCAATCGAATAGCATGAGTTGAAGATAGTAGCGCACAGCCGCCAGCTGCCGATGCCGCTCCGGGTGCGTTTCCGCTTGGGCCTGCAGCGCTTCAAGTTCGCGCTCAACCGAGTTGCCTGACCGATGTCGAAGGCGGGGAACAATCTCGTGGCACTCGGGGAATTGTTTCAGCACCCCAGCAAATTGCTCTCGATTCTCGAACAACTGGTCCGCCAATGGCGGGCGTTCAACCAGGCCCATCCCGGGCGGATAGGAAGGGGCCGAATCGTAAGAGGCGCCCGCGCCAAAGATCACCATCAGCATGGATTTAAAAGGCCCCTTCTACTCACTTGCCCGTTCCCAAATGGCGCCGTCTTCCCCCCGGAAAAATCGCCGCTGAAATTCCGCTGAGGTCCGTCGGAAAACGCGGGTAAAGCCGGGTACAGGGGGGTACGAGAGGGAATGGACCAGAACGTGTGAATCGGCCAGTTGCACGAGGAGTTTTCGCGCTGGGTGTGCAATGACGAGACTTTGCAGCGCGGGGCTGGTAGGCTATTATGAGACCCCTGCTCTGCCGCTGAGCTACACCGCCGAAAATTTCGTAGACGCCTCTCGACCTTTTGTTATAATCCAAACCGGATTCGCTAAACACTTTATGTGACACCCCTGGAGGAAGTCAAGGGGTCGTCGCCTGGAGGTCGCTATGTGGCTCAGGCAGCGTCGGTGGATCGAGGACGAAGACAATCCGCACTACTCCGACGATGACGACGAAAACGAAGAAGACTTTGGTGACGAGGACGACGACGAAGATGAAGAAGATTTTGATGAGATCGAGGACGATCACGACGAGGAGGACGAGGGCGAATAACCGATCCCTCCAAACGCGGTGAGTTCACTTCCCTCCAGACGTTGAGGCACCGGGTTGGAACTCGTCCAACCCCCCGGCCGCCCAGAGGCACACACGATGCGAGGCTTCCAGCTATCCTCCCTTCTGGCCATTGCGCTCCTCGTCGGCGCATGCGGGGAGGCACCAAATCCTTCGAAGAGGGACGGCGGGGGCGACGCAAACCGAGGGAAACAAGTCTACTTAGCGCAATGCACCGCCTGCCATGCGAGCGATCCGGCAAAGGAAGGGCCGCTTGGCCCCGCGGTCAAGGGATCCTCTCGAGAACTCTTAGAGGCAAGGATCCTGCGCAGTAGCTATCCGCCGGGATACGCTCCGAAGCGGTCTACCACGCTCATGCCGCCTCAGCCGACCCTTGAGTCGGACATCCCCGATCTCGCCACGTTCCTCCGGTGACGTAAAGCAAAAAGGACCCCTCTGGCGCCCTCGGCCAGAGGGGCCCCAAACTCGACGCGGCGACGACGCTATTTCTTCAGGAGCTCGAAGAGCAGGTAGAAGATCGCCGACAAAACGAACCCTGACCACAGGGCGCCACTGACTGTGTCGAGGGGCTTCTTTGCTGCCCCCTTGGATCCGACCAGGGCGTTGATCTCGAGCGCGGCGATGATCACGACCCAGATCCAGGCCATGGCGGCACCCGAGGCGGGGACCCCGAGAGTGAAGTGGCTCGCCGCGGCCATGTAGAAGAGCATCGGGATCGAGAAGACGACGTTCGTTCGAGAGGCGAGCGCGGCCCGCCGTCCTCGCGCCGCCGCGTCGGGGATTGCCTGACCACCCTGGGCCGTCTGCACGGCGTTGGCGATCACGACCTTCTGATTTGGCCAAATGACGAACCAGACGTTGGCCCACATCATCGTGCCAAGGACCCCACCGAGGGTGATCGTCCACCCATAAGAGGTGCTAAAGAAATTGCTCCATCCCGCGGGGCCGAGCTTGTGCAGATAGATGAGCCATCCGGCCAGAAACGTGATCATCGCGCTCCAGCGAAACCACCATAGCGCCCGCGGCACCAGCTTTTGGACTGCCCCGCTTCGGACCGGAGGATCGGTCTCGGCAAAGAACGGGGTCTGTACAAAGTTAAAGTAATAGAGAAGTCCGATCCAGGTGATGCCGGCAAGGAAGTGAATCCACCGCAAGAGAAAGAGCCAGCCCTCCATACTCATCAGCGCCATAGACTCCTCCCTTCCCAAGGGCCCGCACTCGGACGGGCACGCGGCTCGAACGGTTCACGACTTTCACTAGTACCCAGAGGCGAACGTAGGGGACACGCCGGATCTAGTGAGGGACGCGCCCTCACTGGCATCGGTCGGTGCGATCATGACACTTCAAGCGTGACCTTGTCAACTCTCTGTCCGGATTCAAGACACCGCCAAACCCACAGCCGTTGGCCCTGGTCGGCGAGCCGAGACTCGGATGACGAGAGGCTACAGTCTACGGAGAAAAGCCCTCTTCACCCGTTCAAATCCTCCAGAAGAGAAGCTTTGACTTCCGGAGTCAACGTGACGCGCGCCCGGTATTGGGGATGGTCCACCACGAGGGCTACGTCCTCATTCCGGAAGGCGGCGATCTCGGTCGCGCCAAAGGTAAAGCGGACGAAATGGACCGCCGAGATCTTGTCCTCCTTGGAGTGGCCTGACTCGAAGCGCCCTGCGACGGCGTGCTGTTTGCCGATCTGGAGGTACAGGCACTCCCCCTCGTCGATGCCGAAGAACCGATCAAGTTCCTCTTTGAGGCGCTCCTGATCTTCGATCTCGATCAGAAGCGTGGCGGACAGTTGCCCAGGTTCGGGGACAAGCTCATTGTAGACATCGATTTCGTCCTGGACCCTCTCGTCGGCTACGATCCGTTCAGCACGGATCATCTCCTGGATCTGAAAAAGGACGGTTTCCCGGTTTTCAAAGACCAGCGTGATCGTGTCCCCGAGAGCGACCCGCCGCCGTGTCTTGAGGTCGATGATCTCCTGCCGAAACCGATCCCTGATCTTCTCATACTCGTAGAGGTTCTTGACTTCCGCGAGGGTGATCTTCTTCATCGATCTTTCCCCTCGTCGAGGCCATAGGCCTCAGCGAGAATCTGGATCGGGTGACGGGGCTCCTCGCCAGTCCCCTGGGCGATCTGAAGCGCTGCCAGCGGGCAGTCGCTGGCGATCCGATCCGGCCGGGCGGCCTCGATATCGTCAAAAAGCGGCTTGGCCACCTTCAAGGACAATTCATAGTATTCTTTCTTGAATCCCCAGGTGCCATCCACGCCGGAGCACCGCTCGATGACTTCCACCTGCGCTCCGGGAATCAACCGAAGGACGTCCGCCGACTTGGTTCCCATGTTCTGGGCCTTCAGGTGGCAGGGGAGGTGATAGGCGATCCTGCCGGGATTGTTCTGGAAGGTGGT
>JACOUJ010000404.1 GCA_016177865.1 Candidatus Rokuibacteriota bacterium | reverse complement strand
TACCAATCCAGAACTGGTCGGCCGTGCCACCCGCGCTACCCTCCGCCGGGCCGAGGAGATGAGGCTCGAAAGCCTGGCCTTTCCAGCCTTTGGGACGGGGGTGGGGCGCATGCTTCCTCAAGACTCTGCCGAAGCCTTGATCTCCGCTATCCAGCAACACCTGGGGGCCAATCCCGGCTCTCGCCTGCGGCGTCTCTACCTCGTTCCCTTTCAGGATGAAACGCTCCGCGCCTTTGAGGTAGTGTTGGGAAGCCTAGTGCAGAAATGAGACATGTGGGAGATGGGAGGAGTGGAAAAACTGGAAAAAAGTTGACTCCAAGAGAATCAACTATATAATGAAATATACTTTGCTACCAATTTTTGTTATATAGATACAAAAAATTTAAAAGGAAAGATAATGGCAACAATCCTCATTGCAGATGATGCCTCGGCGGTCCGCGATGTCCTCCATGAGGTCCTTTCGCAGGAGGGGCATGAGGTTCACACGGCGTCTACGGGCGGCGAGGCACTCAAACGCTTCGAGGAGCTGAAGCCGGAACTCGTGGTTCTGGACATTATCATGCCCGATATGGACGGCCTCATGGTCCTGGACTTCATCCGTCGGATCGACGCGAAAATCCCGGTCGTGATGGTCACCGCCCTCACGAGCGAAGGCCTTGCCCGGAAAGTGGCGGGCGACCCGGCGGTGAGTTTCTTCCAGAAGGGATTGGGGATGGACCGGTTTTTGGAGATCGTCACCCAGATGCTCGCCTCTGGATCGAGATCCACCTCGTGAAACGGGCCGTGGGGAACGGCGGGGGAGGGTTGACGGGCACGCCCCGGAAGGGGGGGAGGAATCGATGAACCCTCGGTTAGGCGACCTCCTCGTGAAGGAGGGTCTCCTCTCGAGTGACCAACTGCTCAGGGCCGTTGGCGAGCAACGGAGGTCCAACGAGCCTCTGAGTCTGATCTTGAAACGGTTGGGCTTTCTCGCCGAGGAGCAGCTTCTTGACTTTTTGAGCAGGAAATACGGCATCCCTACTATTAACCTCTCACGCATCGAAGTGGACCCGGAGGTCCTCAAGCTCGTTCGGAAGGAGATCGCCCAAAAGTATCAGGTCTTCCCCGTTCGGAAGGTCGGCAAAACCCTCACGCTTGCCCTCTCCGATCCGACCGTGGTCCTGGCCATTGTTGATGTCCAGTTCGCCACGGGGCTCCACGTCATCCCGGTCCTTGCCTCCGAAGACACGATCCGGCAGGCCATCGAGCAGAACTACGACGCCGCTGATGACATCAAGAAGCTGATGAACCAGGAGACCGCTCCCGACACGGGCCTCGAGCTCGTGGAGCGGAGAGAGACGGTCGACATCAGCGAGGCAAAGGAAGGGGCGGATGAGGCTCCGATCATCCGATTTGTCAATCTCATCATCGCCGACGCGATCAGTAAGCGGGCATCGGACATCCATTTGGAACCCTACGAGAACGTCTTCCGGGCCCGCTACCGCATTGACGGGGTGCTCCACGACATGATGAGTCCCCCCAAGCAGATGGAAGCGGCGATCCTTTCCCGGGTGAAGATCATGGCGAATCTGGACATCGCCGAGCGCCGCCTCCCCCAGGACGGCCGAATCTCCTTGAAGTATCAGAATCGGGAGATCGATCTCCGGGTCTCCTCACTCCCCACCATCTTTGGTGAGAAAATCGTCTTGCGGATCCTGGACAAGGGCGGCACGATCCTCGACCTCACCCAGTTGGGCTTTGAGGAGGAAGACCTGGATCGGTTCAAGCAGGCGATTACCACTCCGTTCGGAATGATTCTGGTGACCGGGCCGACCGGGAGCGCGAAGAGCACCACCCTGTATGCTGCCGTCTCCACCATCAACAACCCCGAGATCAACATCATCACGGCTGAAGACCCGGTCGAATACAACATCCCCGGGGTTAATCAGGTCCACGTGCGGGAGGACATCGGGTATGGCTTCGGCACGGCCCTCCGGTCCTTTTTGCGGCAGGACCCTGACGTCATCCTCGTCGGCGAGATGCGCGACCTTGAGACGGCGCAAATCGCGATCCGGGCAGCCCTGACCGGTCACTTGGTCTTCTCGACGCTCCACACCAACGATGCGCCGAGCACCATAACCCGACTCCTTGACATGGGGCTGCCTCCCTTCTTGGTCTCTTCTTCCTTGCTCTTGGTCGTGGCCCAGCGCCTGGTGCGTCGCATCTGCCTCGAGTGCCGGGAGCCCGTCGACGTCCCCCTCTCGGCGCTCGTCGATATCGGCTTCAAGCCTGAAGAGGCCGACGGCGTGAAGGCCTATGTCGGGAAAGGGTGCGCCGCCTGCGCCCAGACCGGGTATCGAGGACGGATTGCCATTCACGAGGTCATGTGGCTCTCTCGGGAGCTCCGGGATGCGATCGTGCGCCAGCAGCCGGCCAATGAGATCCGAAAACTTGCGATCAAGATCGGGATGCGGACACTGCGCCAGAGCGGGCTCAGAAAGGTCGCACGCGGGCTGACGACGATCGACGAGGTCCTCCGCGTAACATTCGCGGATGAGACAGAGGAGACCGAAGCGTGATCTCGATGCCGGAACTCCTGGTGGCCATGTCCGAGCAAGACGCCTCGGACCTCCATTTGACGGTCGGAACCCCCCCGATCTTGCGGGTTCACGGCCACCTCGTCCCACTCGACTACCCTCGCCTCACCGAGGATGACGTGACGGATCTGGCGTACAGCATCATCACCTCCGAGCAGAAGGAACGGTTTGAAGCCACCCTTGAGCTTGACTTCTCCTTCGGGGTTGCGGGGCTCAGCCGGTACCGCGTGAACATGTACCACCAGCGCGGCGCGATCGGCGTGGCCGTCCGGGCTATCCCTCATCAGGCGAAGGGATTCGAGGAGCTCGGGCTCCCCGTCGAGACCTGCGACGTTCTCTGCCAGAAGACCAAAGGACTGGTCCTCTTCACCGGGCCCACCGGCCATGGGAAGACCACCAGCATGGCGGCGATGATCGACCGGATCAACCAGCGCCGCGACGTCCACATCGTCACGGTGGAGGATCCGATCGAGTACCTGATCAACCATAACAAGGCGATCGTGAACCAGCGGGAAGTGGGCACCGACACACACTCCTTTCCTGCCGCCCTCAAGTACGTCCTCCGGCAGGATCCTGACGTGGTGCTGATCGGGGAGATGCGGGATCTGGAAACGATCCAGGCCGCGCTGACCATCGCAGAGACTGGCCATCTGACCTTCGCCACCCTCCACACCAGCTCCTGCGCCCAGTCGGTTGACCGGATCATCGATGTCTTCCCCCCGCATCAGCAGTCGCAGGTTCGGGCTCAACTCTCGCTGGTCTTGGAGGCGGTCTTCAATCAGCAACTGATCCCACGGAAAGACGGGAAGGGGCGGGCGCTGGCCATCGAGGTTCTCATCGCGACCCTGGCCATCCGGAACCTCATTCGCGAGTCCAAGATCCATGAGATCTATTCTGCGCTCCAGGTCGGACAGAAGTACGGGATGCGCACCATGAACCAATCCCTGGCAGAGCTGTATCTGCGGGGACTGATCTCCCGGCAGGAGGCCCTCTCGCGCTCACTACTGCCGGACGAGCTTCTCCGCATGATGGATGAGACTCCGCACAGGACCGGGAGGAGATAAGGGAGAAGAAGCCATGCCCACATTCGTCTACCGCGGCGTAGGGGCGACCGGGGCTCAGGTGACCGGCGAGCTGG